>CAMORF010000214.1 GCA_946623485.1 uncultured Clostridia bacterium | reverse complement strand
GCAATGAGCATGTGATGCGTGACGCAATGAGCACGTGATGCGTGATGAGGAATGAGGGAGCAGATTTGGAAAATAAAAAAACGTACAACCTGAATCCGGAGCAGCTGAAGGCAGCAACACACCTGGACGGTCCGCTTCTGATTCTGGCAGGGGCCGGATCCGGCAAAACCAGGGTGCTGACAAGCCGCATTGCGTGGCTGATTGAGGAAAAAGGAATCGCGCCGTGGAATATCATGGCAATCACATTTACCAACAAGGCAGCCCGCGAGATGAAGGAACGCGTAGAGCGGATGGTCGGAACCTGGCCGGAAGCGGTTCATGTGGCGACTTTCCATTCGACCTGCGTGAGGATTCTGCGCCGGGATATCGACAAGATCGGGTATAACAAAAATTTTGACATCTATGATTCGGATGACTCAAAGAGCCTGATGAAGGACATCTGCAGGCAGATGGAGATCGATACCAAGATCCATAAGGAAAAAATGTTTCTGGCGCGGATTTCGCATTTTAAGGATGAGCTGATCGATCCGGCTGAATGCAGGGAAGCTGCGATCGAGATGGCCGATCAGGAGGAGATCCGTATTGCGGATGTCTATCAGGAATACCAGAGACGGCTGAAAAGATGCAATGCGCTGGATTTTGACGACCTGATCTGCCTGACGGTGCGCTTGTTCCGGGAACACAGGGATGTGCTGGAGCATTATCAGGAACGATGGAAATATCTCATGGTAGATGAATACCAGGATACCAACAAAGCACAGTTCGTGTTCATTTCCCTGCTGGCCCAGAAATGGAGAAATCTGTGCGTGGTGGGGGATGATGATCAGTCAATCTACCGGTTCCGCGGCGCGGACATCGGGAATATCCTGAACTTTGAGGAGATCTTTCCGGAGACAGAGGTGATCCGCCTGGAGCAGAACTACCGGTCCACGCAGAACATTCTGGATGCCGCGAACAGTGTGATCGCAAATAACACAGGCCGGAAGAGAAAGCATCTGTGGACGGACCGCGGGCAGGGCGATGAAGTCCTTGTCAAGCGCTTTTATGATGGGCGGGAAGAGGCAAGGTACATCGTGGATGACATCGCCCGTCAGAAAAGGCAGGGCACCTATGCTTACAAAGACAGCGCTGTCCTGTACCGGACAAACGCACAGTCCCGCGGGATTGAAGAGCAGCTGTTATATGAGAATATCCCTTACACGATTATCGGCGGAACAAATTTCTACGCGAGGCGTGAGGTCAAAGATATCCTGGCTTATCTGCGGATTATCTCAAACAGCAGTGATGACATTGCGGTAAAGCGGATTATCAACGTTCCGAAGCGCGGGATCGGCCAGACCTCGATCGCGCGTGTGGATGACTATGCCCATGCGCACGGTATGAGCTTCTATGATGTCGCGAGAATGGCGGATAAGGTGCCGGGCATCGGGAGAGGCGGTCTGAAGATCCGGGAATTTGTCCATCTGATTGAGGAAATGAAAAAGACGGCTGCTGCCTGTGTTCCCTCTGAGCTGATCAAGACTGTCCTGGAGAGAACCGGATACGAAGCGGAGCTGAAGCTGGAAGGAACAGATGAGGCAAAGGACCGACTGGAGAACCTGGGAGAACTGCTGAACAAAGCTGCCTCCTATGAGTCTTCATTTTCTTCCTCCGGTTCAGATCCTTCCTTCGGTTCAGGGGTGGAAGCGCAGGAACAAAAGCCTACTCTGCAGGGCTTCCTGGAAGAAGTGTCGCTGGTGGCGGAGATTGATTCCTTTGACGGAGAGGAGGACCGCACTGTCCTGATGACGATCCATTCCGCGAAGGGACTTGAATTTCCGAATGTCTATATCAGTGGAATGGATGAAGGGCTGTTTCCAAGCTACCAGTCCACGATGTCTGATGACCCTGCAGACATGGAAGAAGAACGGCGTCTGTGTTATGTAGGCATCACACGGGCGATGAACCGCCTGACCCTGACCGGCGCAAACATGAGGATGCTGCGGGGGCAGATGCAGTGGTACGAGGAATCCAGATTCCTGGAGGAGCTTCCGAAATCCAGGGAAAAGAGCTCTCCGAAGAAAAGCCTGAGCAGCGCCTATGGGTCTGCCCCGGCAGCCGGGAGCCCGGCGCGGAGGAAAAAAACCGTGCCAAAGCCGTTCCTCTTAAAAACAGAGAGCGCCCCCGTATCCTCCGCCGACCTGGGGTATGAAGTCGGGGACACTGTCCGGCATGTCAAATTCGGCATGGGAATCGTGCAGGAGATCCGCGATGGAGGACGGGATAAAGAAGTAACTGTTGACTTTGAAACATATGGAACGAAAAAAATGTTTGCAGGGTTTGCAAAACTGAAGAAGGCAGATTGAACTGGCTGCATGTTGAACAGGATCAAAATCAAACACATAAGATCAAAAATCCGATGGCTCAGCCTGTACAAAAGATCAAAGATCCGATGGCTCGGCCTGCACAAAAGATGAAAGATTCGACGGCTCAGCCTGCAGATTGGTTCAGAGAAAGGTCAGATCAATCGGCCAGATAAATCTGCCTGATCTGCTGAACAATATATGGATAAAATGAAAAACCTGTGATATACTCATGGCAACAGACAAGCAGCAACCCCTGAACACATTGGAAAGGAAACAGACTGACATGATGAAGAAAGATGAACTGATAGAAGCTTTGAGAGATCGTGACAATGCGCGTCATAAGAATGCCATCCTCTGGTGCCTGGCAGTGATTGGTGCCATTGCTGCGATTGCTGCGATTGCGTATGCGGTATATCGTTATCTGACTCCGGACTATCTGGAAGATTTCGATGATGACTTCGATGATGATTTCGATGACTTCTTCGATGATGATGAGGACGAAGAGGAAGCGGAAGAAGAGAGCAAGGAAGAAGAAGTGAAGGAAGAAGTTGCAGCAGAAGAAGAGACCGCAGAAGAGACTGCCGGGGAAACCGAGGAAAAGACTGCAGAGTGAACTGCAGAAGAAACCGAGGAAAAGACTGCAGAAGAAACCGAAGGGAAGACTGCAGAGTGAACTGAAGAGTACACTGAAGACTGATTCGAATTATTTGGATCCGGTCATACAGGGCTGCCGCATGAGCGGCAGCCTTTTTTGAAAGGCGTAAGAATGAAAAGAGGCGAGATCATCGAAGGAATCATCGAACGGTATGATTATCCGGGGCGGGGAGTGCTGATGGCGCAAGGACGCGAAGTGTACCTGAAAGGAGCCTTACCGGGTCAGAAGGTTCGCTGTCGGATCAAAAAAAACAACGCGTCAAAGTGTGAAGCCATGCTGCTTGACATTGTAGAAAAAAGCCCGATGGAGAAGGAAAGCAATTGTCCGCATTTTCCTGAGTGCGGAGGATGCCAGCTTCAGACCCTGTCCTATCCGGATCAGCTCGCGATGAAGGAGGAACAGATCCGGCGCCTGCTGGAACCCTCCATCCTTGATCCGGAGGAGGGATGGTTTGAAGGAATCCAGGCATCCACCAGCCGGGACGGATACCGGAATAAGATGGAGTTTACATTTGGCGATTCCTATAAAGGAGGCCCGATGGTACTGGGCATGCATAAAAAAGGGAGCTTCTATGACATTATCAATACATCAGAATGCCGGATCATCGACCCTGACCTGCGCCAGGTTCGGACTGCGGTCCTGGCGTTGGCTTTGCAGTCCGGATTCCCCTACTACCACAGGCTGACCCACATAGGGTATTTTCGCCACTTGCTGGTGAGAAAAACCAGGGCAACCGGACAGATCATGGTAGACCTTGTAACGACGACGCAAAGCATCCGCAGCGAGGCGGACGCCGGGACGAAACATACTTCTGAGGATACGAAGCACATTTCTCCGGAGGCGTCGTACATTTCACCGGAAGCGAAATGCATTTCCACGGAAGAACTGGACCGGATGCTGGTGGAAAAACTGCTCAATCTCCCGCTGGAAGGAACCATCACCGGAATTCTGCATACCTATAATGACTCTGTGGCGGACACCATTCAGAACGACTCCACAAAGCTACTGTACGGAAAAGAATACATAGAAGAAAACCTGCTGGGCATGAAGTTCCGCATTACCCCGTTTTCATTTTTCCAGACCAATTCCGGCGGCGCCGAACTGCTTTATGACACAGTGCGCAATTATGTTGGAGATACGAAAGATAAAGTGATATTCGATCTCTACAGCGGAACCGGAACGATCGCCCAGATCCTGGCACCTGTCGCAAAACACGTGACAGGCGTGGAGATCGTAGAAGAGGCAGTAGAAGCAGCACGCATCAATGCGGAAGGAAACGGGCTGGCAAACTGCGATTTTATCTGCGGAGATGTGCTGAAGGTGGTTGACTCATTGCCCAAAAAACCAGACATGATCATCCTGGACCCGCCCCGGGACGGCATACACCCAAAAGCAATGCCCAAACTCCTGAGATTCGGCGTAGACCGAATCATCTACATCTCATGCAAGGCAACCAGCCTGAAACGGGATCTAATCCCCATCCAACAAGCCGGATACCATATCAGCAAGATGAAACTGGTAGACCTGTTTCCTGGCACCGCACACGTCGAGACGGTTGTCCTTCTTTCCAAGGGAAAAGTCGACTCCCGGAAAGTCAGGGTGGAGGTGTCTCTGGAGGATCAGGATATCAGCAGGTTCAGGGGGAAGG
>CAMORF010000213.1 GCA_946623485.1 uncultured Clostridia bacterium | reverse complement strand
AAGTCTGATTGTCATGGGTTCCGGTATAAACCACCGTGCTCGGGATATAAGCATGGGGAAGATATCCACTCCCCGTGTCCCGCGAATCAAATGCGAACTCAATCACCTTCATCCCCGGGAACCCGGAATCCTGTACCATCCGGATCACGGACGGGGTCAGGAATCCGAGATCCTCCGCGATAATGGATTCCCGCGTGACAGGAAGATCCGCCTTCAGCGCCTCAAACAGCCGAATGCCCGGTCCCTTTTCCCAATGACCATTTCTCGCCGTCACATCCCCGGCAGGAATCGAATAATATTCATCGAATCCTCTAAAATGATCGATCCGTACCACGTCATAAAGCTTCAGGCAATGGGCAATGCGTTTCTTCCACCATGCAAAGCCCGTCTGCTCATGATATCCCCAATCGTAGAGCGGGTTCCCCCACAGCTGCCCGTCTGCGGCAAATGCATCCGGCGGACATCCTGCCACCGCTGTCGGCCTGTGGTCCTCATCAAACTGAAACAGCGGCCCGCACGCCCAGGCATCCGAGCTGTCGGGGGATACGTAGATCGGGATGTCGCCGATGATCCGGATCCCCTTCCGGTTGGCATATTCCTTCAGTTCCATCCATTGCTTCATAAACTGGTACTGAAGGAATCTGTAGAAACGGATCTCTGACTCCAGCTCTTCCTGGCTGCACCCGCATTCCTTCGCCATAGCCGCATACGCATTGCGGTCAAACCGCCTCAGCCGAAGGTCATCCGGCCATTCCTGCCAGCCGATTCCGCCAAGGCTATGCTTGATCGCCATGAAAAGGGCATAATCCTCCAGCCAGAATTCATTTTCCGACAAAAACCTCCGGTAACCCTCCTCCTCTTCAAAACGGCTCCGCGCAAAAGCCTTCCGCAGTACCGGGAACCGGTTCTCATACAGCTTTCGGTAGTCTGCCCGGCCGGGATCCTCCTGGCCGAAATCAATCCCCTCCACTTCATGTTGCTCAAGCAGCCCTTCTTCGATCAATCGATCCAGATCGATATAATATGGATTCCCCGCAAACGCGGAAAATGCCTGGTAGGGAGAGTCCCCGTAGCCGGTCGGCCCCAGAGGAAGGATCTGCCAGAGACTTTGATCCATCTCCACCAGCTGATCGACAAAATGACGCGCACTTTCGGAGAAGCTGCCGATCCCATAGCGGGACGGCAGGCTTGAAACCGGAAGCAGGATTCCTGCCTTTCTCATGATAACTCCTCTCATCTTCCCAATGTCCCGGCGAAGCCTTCCCTACATCTTTTCTTTGTGATGCAAAGCTTACTACGGCGAGGCTTTCCAACGCAGCAGATGAGCGTTTGGACAAGTCAGATGTACAAGTTATTCTGTAACAGATCCTTAGGATCTGTAGGAAAATGACTCATGCATCTGGCTTGTCTTCGCATGTATTCGCTGCGTTGTTGCCAATCGACGCAGGTGGCATCAGGACTCTGTCACCGGCTAAAGCCGGTGACACCTCATGCCGAATTCCCGCTACGTCCCCTTCTGCCACTTTGCAAATACATGTGAATCCTTCGCTATCTGCACAAATTATTTATCTACAACTCCTTACAGCCGGAACCGGAATCCTTCCATCAGCCTTTCACGGCACCCGCGAGAACACCCTCAATGATGTACTTCTGCGCAAAGATATACAGAATAACAATCGGGATGATCGCCAGCACCAGAACCGCCATCATAGCCCCCCAGTCAATGGTTCCATGGGACTGCTTCAGGAACTGGACCGCAATCGGAATCGTTTTATACTTATTGATGTCAAGTACCAGGTACGGAAGCAGGTAATCGTTCCACACCCACATCGCCTCAAGGATTGCCACCGTGACCACGGTCGGCTTCATGATCGGAAGCACCACCTTAAAGAAGGTCTGGACCGGCGTGCACCCGTCGATCATGGCTGCTTCTTCGATCTCAATCGATATACTCTTGACAAATCCCGTAAACATGAAGACCGCAAGCCCGGCGCCAAACCCCAGATAGACCACGATAATCCCGACAGGATTGCCCAGATGCATGAGGTTCGCAAACTTGCTGAGCGTAAACATAACCATCTGGAACGGCACAATCATGGAAAACAGGCACAGGACATAGAACAGCTTCGTGTACGCAGTTTTCACACGCACGACATACCATGCCGTCATGGAACAGAACAGCAGGATCGCAGCTACGGAAAACACCGTGATAAACAACGAACAGCCAAACGCATTCCAGAAATTCGTCCGCTCGATACCGTTCGTGTAGTTTTTTACCCCGAAAAATGCCTTCTCAATTCCCTCTCTCCATTTCTCGAAGCCATCGGCGAACAGAGAATAGCGGCTGATGGAAAACGGATTTTTGAAGATATATGCTTTTCTCTTAAACGAGTTGATCAGAACAATCAGCAGCGGGCAGATCCACAGGAGGGAAATAACCGCGAAAACAAGCGTCCAGATCCATCCATGCTTCGCGCGCCTCACAGCAGAAACCGATTCGGCCGCCGCATTCATTTTCTTCTTCGCCCTCATCATGCCACCTCCCTGGATCTCGAGATCTTATTCTGGATCAGCGCAATCGCGGCAACCAGCAGGAAGAACAGGACAGCCTTCGCCTGGCCGACACCCTGCCATCCGGTCATGCCATACATCGTCTGGTAGATATTTAACGCGAGCAGCTCACTCATCCTGTTCGGGCTCCCGCCTGTCAGCGCAAGGTTCTGGTCAAACAGCTTGAAGCCATTCGTAAGGGTCAGGAAGGTGCAGATCGTGATGGTGGGCGCCAGCATCGGGATCGTGATGTAGCGCAGCATCTGGCCGTTATTCGCGCCGTCAATCTTCGCGGCCTCGATCATTTCTCCGGGAATATTCTGGATGCCTGCAATATAGATGATCATCATATACCCGATCTGCTGCCAGCTGACGACAACCACGAGCCCCCAGAAAGCCGACCACGGCGTAGACGTAATGGTCAGGTGGTAATTCTGCAGCACGGAATTGAAGAGCATCAACCATACATAGGACAGGACAATGCCGCCGATCAGGTTCGGAAGGAAGAACGCGGTGCGGAACAGGTTGGTTCCCCTGATCCCCTTCGTCAGCACCATCGCGATGGCAAATGCGACCACATTGATGATGAGTACCGTGACCACCGTAAACAGAGATGTATACCAAAGCGAATGGAGAAATATATTAACATCCGCGCCCTTGGAAAACATCTTGATGTAATTGTCGAAGCCAACCCATTTCCAATTCGTTACAGTCGTAAACTTGCAGAAAGACAGGAACACACCGTAAATAAACGGAGCCAGGAATCCGATGACGAATGCGATTGCCGTCGGAAGCATGAATAAAGGAAAATATTTCTTTATCGTTTTTTCCATTTCTTGGTACCTTCTCATTCATAGAAAAGGGGATGGGCCGGCTTTCCAGCTCATCCCCCACTTCACTTTCAGGAGTTTTCTATTACATATTATTAATGTAACTATTCACCACCCCCATCGCTCAGAACGCAAAGCGTTCTTCGCTGAGGGCTGAATCGTTACTTATTAATCAGCTTTACTCCTCGTGCGCAAGCTCCCACTGCTCATTCCATCCATCTACGAATGCGCTCACGACACCGTCCCAGTCCTCATCAGTCTGGCCGTTCGCAGTATAGGTGATCAGCGCATCGACAAGGCCCTGTCTCCAGGTGTCAACGTTCGGGGTCGCATTGAATGCCCACTCAACAGCGGTCTTGCCTTCCGCAGCCATCTCCTGCGCAGCAGCGCCAAACGGGTTGATCGCCGCGTAATCGCCGGTGTAGGTATCGAAGTTCATGGTCAGGCCCATGTCTTCATTGGTGACTCTTCTTCCCTCATCAGAAGAAACAACCCACTGCAGGAATGCCAGAGAGGACTCAATGTCTTCCTCGGAAGCCTGGCTGTTGATCGCCCAGCAGTTCTCGGTACCGGAGCAAAGGCCTTCGTTCTCATCGTCTACTCCGAAGTAGATCGGCATCATGCCAAGATCATCTTCCGTCAGGTCATATCCATTGTCTTCGTTCATCAGCGTGGAGAATTCCCAGTCACCATTCTGATAGAAAACAGCCTCGCCAAGTCCGAACTCATCCGCCGCGCTGAGGGTTCCGCTGTCCAGGGTCGCCTTGTCAGCCGCAGAGGTATCTACATACATATCCCAGACCTTCCTGAAGTTGTCCAGGTAGGTACCGTCGATCGTTGCTTCACCGTCGGTAATCGGATCAACGCCGTCCTCAAGGAATTCATAGTACAGCGGCAGATTCGCAAGGTGTCCGGAATATCTCCAGGAATTACCGGAGTCAAGCCCTGATCCGACAAAAGCTTCCGTCAGGTCAGTCCCGAGCTCATCGTTGATCTCATCGACTCTCTCATTGATATCCGTCGCAACCGCGAGCAGGGTATCGAAGTTGTCGATCTCATCGATGGAGGAAACAACCGCGTCTTCCATCTCACAATATCCTTCCAGGATCGTCTTGTTGTAGATGATGCCGAAGGACTCATAGCAGAACGCGACGGAGGAAAGCTTATCGCCATAATGAACATTGAAGTTCTTGTTGGCGCTGTGCTCATCCAGCCATGTGCCGGTCAGGTCATAGGTGTAATCATCCCAGGTCTTTGCGCCCGCGCTGTTGCCGA
>CAMORF010000212.1 GCA_946623485.1 uncultured Clostridia bacterium | reverse complement strand
GCAGGTCCTTACTGCATCGCTTCCTGCGCCTTCCGGCGGAGCAGAGCCGTCATCGGGTCTTCCACAAAAGGAACTACATCTTTCACCGCATCAGCAGGCTTGATTCTGTCTCCGTTCTCATTCAGAAGCACATATCTCCTGTTTCCCATCCCAAGCTCTTCCATATATGATAACTGGCGATGCCCGTGGCGGCTTTCGATCCGCTCTCTCATCGCAGATCCGTCCTTCTCATTCAGGGCATAGATCAGATCCACGCATGCCTGATCCACCGCAAGGATATCCGTAGATGCAAGGATGCCGATATTCGGCGTCACAACCTTCTCTGCCAGAACGCCCTCGCAATCACAGGATACCGAGATGTTCCTCATGACATTGATATAGCAGACCTTCCGCCCGAAGTAATCGATCGTCGCCTTCGTGGACTCGCTGATCCGCTCCATCAGCTCTTCCATGTCTACGCTCCATGCAAGTGAAGGATCTTCACTGTCGCCCGCATGGATCATGCGTTTCCCAATCTTTCCATCCGCGCAGCCGATCCCGATGTTTTTATTGCTTCCGCCAAATCCGCCCATGGTATGTCCTTTGAAATGCGTGAGCGTGACCATGGCATCATAGTTCAGCATGTTCTTTCCGACAGACATGTGGTCAAACCATTTCCCGCCGGTAACCGGGAGATCCGCCGTTCCTTCCGCATCTGTGATATCCACAGGGCAGAAGGTCCATCCGTTGACTTTCAGGGTTTCCAGGTGTTTTTCCGTCGTATCCCGGTCTCCCCCATAATAGGTATTCGTTTCAATAATCGTTGCATCCGGCAATTCCGTCCGGATCAGCTCCTCAACCCAGGAGCGCGGGATAATATTCGGTCCATGCTTCTCACCTGTGTGCAGCTTGATCGCAACCTTGCCATCGATGCATCCGTTCACACGGCGGTACAGAGCCAGAAGGCCATCTGCCGAAAGATCCTGCGTGAAGTACACGATCGACTCATTTCCTCTGCGCTCCTCATATGGGGTATAAATGCTTCCATCTGTCATCTGATGTTCTCCTTTCCGCTATCAAAACATATGCCGGCATCTTACATCCGTTTCCGCTCTCTGCGTCTGAAGCCCGCGCCGTTCAGACCGTATCGGCTCAATTCATCCTATTCCTTCCCGTGCCTTATCCTGCTCAAAGTGACTGGCGTAATATTCAAAAAGGAAGCGATATCTTTATGGCTGACACAATCGATCATATCAGGGTATTTCTCTAAAAACCACTCATACCGCTCTTTCGCGGTTTTCATATACAGCATCTTTTTCGTCTCCCAATGATATGAGCATGCCTGAGCCAATATTCGCATGTACAAGCTTCCTATTTCCTGAAACCTTGTCTGAAGCCTGATGACTGTATCAGCAGGGATGCTGAACACCTCGCTATCCTTCAGCACTTCAAAACCGATCTCATTGGGGCCGCCATCCAGCATTCTTGCCCCTGAAATTGCATCTCCTGGATTAATTGAGATACTCGTTGTAATCTCCTTCCCTTTTTTGTCGGGTATAAATCCTTTCACCGCTCCTTTGATCAGGAACCTGACATATTTATCTATTTCACCGATTTTGTTGATCCGTTCGCCACGGCGAAAATGATCAATCCTGCCTTCCTCATTCAGGATTTGCCGAAGTTCCTTGTCATGGATCGGGATGATCTGTGTTAAAAAAGTATCCACATCCATGATATCACCTTCATCTGACTGTTCCAATTCTCTTTCGCCACACCACCAGATCTTCCATGAGACAGACAAACCGTTCCAGCCATTTTTTGTCATTCTCAGAAAACCGGTTTATCTGAGGGCTGTCGATATCCAGCACAGCCACGACATCGCCCTCCTGGTGAATCGGAACCACGATCTCTGACCGGGATGCACTGTCACAGGCAATATGTCCCGGAAAAGCATGTACATCCGGCACAACGATTGTCCTGTCCTCTGCCCACGCCCTGCCGCATACGCCTTTTCCTTTCCCGATCAGAACGCAGGCCGGCTTTCCCTGAAACGGACCGACCTTCAGACTGTCTTCCATGACAAGGTAAAATCCTGCCCAGTTCACATGTTCCATAGATTCCATCAGGAGTGCCGAGGCATTGGCCATCACACTGATAACGTTGGGTTCTGTCTCAATCAGCGCTTTAAGCTGCATTATGATGGTATCGTAATCTGTTCTCATGAGTATCCCCCATATGTCAGACCTCATGTCAGAGGCTATTATCGTAAACGAATGAAGTGTTTGCACTGAATTCGTTTACGTCCGCCGGGCGCACGCCGCTAAAGCGGCATAATTCCGCTGTGAGACATGCTCACAGCTCCACTTCAAACGGCAGCTTCTCAAGGATGTCCTTCTGAATGTCAATTCCCGGATACGCTTCGATCAGCTTGAGTCCTCTTGGTGTAAGTCGGAAGACGCATCGTTCTGTGACGTAGAGCACCTTCTGCCCGTTCTTGATCGCGCGCTTTGCCGAGAAGCTGATGGAACGGACTTTTTCAACGAATTTCAGGATCTCCCCTTCCTTCTCAATGACTACCGTTCCCTTTTTCTGGTTCACCTGGAGTCCTCTGGTCGTGAAGGTCAGGCAGAATACCACGGTGGAGGTTTTTGCCGTGATGTTGGCAAACCCTCCGATCCCGGCAAATGCGCCATCGCTTCGGTGCGCGTTTACATTTCCCTGGGAATCCACCTCGTAGGCTCCCATAAAGCAGATGTCAAGGCCGCCATTGTTGTACAGGTCAAACTGGTTGGCCATGTCATACACGGAAGCCGCGCCGATCACCGCGCCGAAATATTCGCCCGATACGGGGAAGCCTCCGATGCTGCCGGATTCCACGGTAAGTGTGATATTATCCAGCATCCCGTTCTTGCGCGCGTGCCGGGTTACCATCTCCGGAAGGCCGATCCCGATATTTACGATATCATCCATGCGCAGCTCCGCCGCTGCGCGGCGCCCGATAATGTTTCCGATGGCATCGTTGCGGACCCTGCGCGTAGAGGCGGCGTCAATCCTGTCATTCCATCCGCTCCATTCTTCATAAGAAATCTCAAAGCTGCCCGTCAAGGCAGTAAGCGCCTCATTTTTCTCTTCCGGCTCTACCACAACGATCGCGTCCACAAGGCATCCCGGGATAATCGCGTTCCTGGGGCGCGAAGGCACATTTACCAGCTTATCCACCTGAACGATAACCTTGCCATGGTTGGCCTTGACCGCCTGGCAGATAGACAGGGCATCCCCCGACATGTACATGTCATCAAAGGTGATGTTGCCCTTCCGGTCTGCGGCGGTTCCCTTGATCAGCGCCACCGTCAGCTTCGGAACTTTATAATAAAGGAACTCCTCACCGTCCACCTCCACGTATTTCACAAAGGAATCGTCAATCGAGAGACGGTTGATTCCCGGTCCCTCATTTCTGGGATCCACGAAGATGTCCAGACCCACCTTGGACAGCGCGCCGGGAAGTCCGCCTGCCTGTGCGCGGATGGCATGGGAGATGCATCCCAGCGGCAGGTTGTACGCTTCAAAGCGATCCTCCAGCACAATCCTTTTGGTACTTGGCATGGCGCCGAAATGTCCGCAGATCAGCCTGTCCACCGCTCCCTCGCGGATGTATCCTTCCGCATTCCTGTTTTCGTCCCAGACGCCAAACCCTGCGCTGGAAACCATCGTCAGATGGTTCGGGGACTGCATGCGCTGGTAGCGCCGGTAGATGGCCTCATGCAGTTCTACCGGGTTCTCGATTCCCACAAAGGAATTGACGCAGATGCAATCCCCGTCGCGGATCAGGCGGATCGCCTCATCCGCGCTCATGATTTCATACATGTAATTCTATATCCTTCCAAGTTTAATATGGCTCAAGCCTGTTATGAGTCATGCCGTATCTATCCTGACCTGCAGCTATTCAATACCCCCATTGCTCAGAATGCTTTGCGTTCTGAGCAATGGGGGGGATCGTTACACTAATTTTTCATATACAGGGAAGATGTCAAAGGTTGCGAAATAGTCCTTCGGGGTCTGTGCCCTGCGGATCATCCTGATGCTGCCGTCTGTTTTTTTCAGAAGCTCCGCGCTCCACAACCGTCCGTTATAGTTATACCCCATCGCGAACCCATGGGCACCGGTATCATGGATGACAAGGTAGTCTCCCTTGTCGATCTTGGGCAGCTTCCGGTCGATGGCAAACTTGTCATTGTTCTCGCACAGGGAGCCAACGACATCATACACATTATCACATGGCGCGTCTTCCTTTCCCAGCACCGTAATGTGGTGATACGCGCCATACATGGCGGGCCGCATCAGGTTCGCGGCGCATGCATCCACGCCGATGTACTCCTTGTAAATGTGCTTTTCGTTGATTGCCTTCGTGACGAGGCATCCGTATGGCCCCATCATGAACCGGCCCATCTCCGTACAGAGCTTCACATCGCCCATTCCGTTGGCTGCGAGCACCTGTTCATAAACCTGGCGGACGCCCTCGCCGATCTTTGCGATATCCGCGCCTTCCTGATCCGGCTGATAGGGAATTCCGACGCCGCCTGACAGGTTGATGAAGGAAATGTGCGCGCCGGTTTCTTCTTTCAGGCGCACTGCGAGATGGAACAGCGTCGATGCCAGCGTCGGGTAATAATCATTTCCCACCGT
>CAMORF010000211.1 GCA_946623485.1 uncultured Clostridia bacterium | reverse complement strand
CCTGGATCGGATCGATGAGATGATCGGCAGGAAGCTGTCATATTGGAAGACGCCTTCTGGTGACGGAGTCCTGGTGCCATAATTCGGCATGAGGTGGCACCAGCGAAGCTGGTGACGGAGTCCTGGTGCCTTAAGCGCGAAGCACGGAACAATCCGTAAGAGACTTTTGGCGACCGAATCATACAATGTTTTCTGAACATAAGAAGGAACTGATTCATGAAGGAGGAACTGATTCATGGCTGAATCGATGAAGGGACTCAGGCGCAGCGTCAGATGCGGTGAAGTCACGGAAGAGATGATCGGTAAAACGCTGACCCTGATGGGATGGACACAGAAGAGGAGAAATCTTGGATCCCTGATCTTTGTAGACCTGAGGGACCGCTCCGGCATCATGCAGATCCTGTTTGATGAGACAAAGATCGGCCCGGAGGGATTTGCGAAGGCAGGCGGGATCCGAAGTGAATTCGTCCTTGCGGTGACCGGCGTTGTGCAAAAGCGCGGCGGCGCTGTCAATGACAAGCTGAAAACGGGAACCATGGAGCTGTGCGCCACAGACCTGAGAATCCTGTCTGAATCAGAGACGCCGCCCTTCCCAGTCGAGGAGAACAGCCAGACAAAAGAAGAACTGCGCCTGAAGAACCGCACCTTGGACCTGCGCCGTCCGGATATCCAGAGAAACCTGATGGTCAAGAGCCGCGTGGCCCAGCTGTCCCGGGAATTCATGGCAGGGGAAGGCTTCCTGGAGATCGAAACTCCGATGCTCGGGAAGAGCACGCCGGAAGGCGCAAGGGACTATCTTGTCCCCAGCCGGATCTATCCGGGATCCTTCTTCGCGCTGCCTCAGTCGCCGCAGCTCTATAAGCAGCTTTTGATGGTGGCAGGCTATGACCGCTATTTCCAGCTCGCAAGGTGCTTCCGGGATGAGGATCTGCGCGCGGACCGGCAGCCGGAATTTACCCAGATGGACATGGAGCTTAGCTTCGTGGACATTGATGATGTGATCGATGTCAACGAACGTTTGCTGCAGCATCTGTGGAAGGAAGTCCTTGGGATCGAGATCAGCGTCCCGTTCCGCCGCATGAAGTGGATCGATGCCATGAACCGTTTCGGTTCCGACAAGCCCGACCTTCGGTTCGGCATGGAGCTGGTAGATGTATCAGATATGGTCAAAGACTGTGGCTTTGGCGTATTTTCCGACTGCGTGAAAAACGGCGGTTACGTGCGCTGCATCACCGTGAAGGGGCAGGCGGACATGCCCCGCAAGAAGATTGATGCCCTGACGGAATTCGTGAGAGGCTACGGCCTCAAGGGACTGGCCTACATCCAGCTGAAGGAAGGCGGGACGAAATGCTCCTTTGCGAAGTTCATGCAGCCTGCGGAGATCGATGCGCTGGTACATGCGGCAGGGGCACAGACGGGAGACCTGATCCTGTTTGGCGCAGACAAATTTAAGCTGGTTTCGGAGACCCTTGGCGCGCTCAGGTGCCATCTTGCCAGGGAACTGGATCTGATCGACAAGACAAAGTTCGAATTCCTGTGGGTCGTGGAGTTCCCGCAGTTTGAATGGAGCGAAGAAGAAAACCGCTTCCAGGCGATGCATCATCCGTTCACGATGCCGATGGAGGAGGATCTGGAATACCTGGATCCGTCCAGGGATCTTTCCAAAGTGCGCGCGAAGGCCTACGATATTGTCCTGAACGGCGCGGAGATCGGCGGCGGATCGGTCAGGATCCATCAGTCGGATATCCAGGAGAAGATGTTTGAGTGCCTTGGATTTACGAAAGAGCAGGCGCAGGAGCAGTTCAGCTTCCTGCTGAATGCATTCCGGTATGGTGTCCCGCCCCATGCAGGGCTTGCCTACGGCCTTGACCGGGTTGTCATGATGATGCTCGGCCTCGATTCCATCCGCGATGTCATCGCGTTCCCGAAGGTAAAGGATTCTTCAGACCTGATGACTCAGGCACCGGGACAGGTTTCGGAAAAGCAGCTTGAGGAACTTGGCATTTCCATCCGGCAGCAGGCATGAATCTCATGAATGAATATTCGGAACCGGTTTTTCCGTATACGAGAGAAGAATTTTAGAAAAGATTAACAGAATCCTCCGCCTTTTTAGACGGAGGTTTTCTGGTTTTGTGGTAAAATGTGCTTGTACGGCCTGCAAAACCGGATTGTGCCCGGTTTCGTCACGGATTTGACACACAGTGCCGTTATGATAAAAAAACTGTGCAGCTGTCCGTTATGAGAAAAAGCTGTGCAGAGATTCATCACTATATTGATCAGTACGCAGATCAGTACGCAAAACGTTCTTCGCTGAATCGTCACAAAACTGCCTGACTGTCAGCGCATTCTGAACGTATCAACCATTAAAGGGAGTTTCTGGAAAAAGGGAGTTTCTGGCACCTATGAGGAAAACAGTCACATTTTTTCTGATTCTTGCGATCCTGTGCGGCGGGTTTTATTTCTGCCTGCAGAAGGGTTACGTTGACCGCTTCTTCCCGGGGATGATGGAGAAGGTGATTCCCGGATATAAAAGCAATGATCCGGCACAGGCCGGAAGGGTATCATCGGATGACGCGAATGCGGTATATGTGGACAGCATCGAGGTCATTGCCACCCTCGGAAGCGGAACCGGGCAGATTCCCCGTTTTGCCGGAACCGTGGAACCCCAGGAAACCCGGGAATACAAGATTGAGGGGGAACGCAAGGTAGAAAAATGCTACGTCAAGGAAGGCGACATCGTCAAGGCCGGCCAGCGGTTGTTTACGTATGATACCGCTGATGATGAGGCGAAGCTGGAGCAGGCCCGGATCGACCTGGAGCGTCTGCAGAATACCCAGGACACCTCCGAGGCGAAGCGGGTGGAGCTGGAGAAGCAGAAGGCTGCCGCGAATACCCCGGAGAAGCAGCTGGCGGTCCTGACCGCGGAAAATGAACTCAAGCAGAATGAGCTTGACCAGAAGTCTAAGCAGAAGGAAATCAACGCGCTCGAGGAACAGATCCAGAACGCAACGGTCAAGTGTGAGCTGGATGGCGTTGTGAAATCGGTCAATGACGCGGTGGCAGCGGGCGATATGGGAGCAGAGGGCGCGTACATTTCCATCCTCAAGCTTGGAACCTACCGGATCAAGGCCTCGGCCAATGAGCAGAATATCAAGGAGATCTATTCGGGAGAGGATGTGCTGATCTTTTCCCGCGTAGACAACAGCACTTTCTGGCGGGGATCCATCACCCAGATCAAGACTGACCAGGGCAACGGGGAAAACAGTGAGAATTCCTATTATGGGACTGACAGCTCTGCGGGTTCGACAAACTACCCGTTCTATGTGGACCTGGAGGACTCGGATGGCCTGATGCTCGGGCAGCATGTCTACCTTGAGCAGGATCTTGGACAGGAGAATGCAAAGAGCGGCCTGTGGCTGGATGACTATTATATCGCAGAGGAAAATGACGGAACCCATTATGTCTGGGCTGCATCCACTGAGAATAAACTGGAGAAACGTGTCGTTGAGCTTGGAGACGCGGATGAGACCCTGAAGCAGCATAAGATCGTGTCCGGCCTGACCACTGACGATTATATCTGCCAGCCGAACAGCTCACTGGAAGAAGGACTTCCGGTCCATTACAATGATGCCTCCGGGGAAGGTGAGACGGAGAGCATCTATAACTGGGAGGACGACGCTGCTTATCTTGGAGCCGGTGCTGCGGCAGGCCTTTCCATGGACGATGAAGAATTCATGGATGAGTCGGAGTGGGAATTCTGGGATGAATATGAGACTGAGCCTGATTTTATGGATGTTTACGGGACGGATCTTGACGTGGAGGACCAGGAAGAGATCCATTACGAGACGGATGCGGAAGGCTTTTACATCATGAGGTGACCAAAAGATGGTTCTGAAGCTGGATCATATTGACAAAAGCTATATCACGCCGAAGCTGGTTGTTCCGGTGCTGCATGATGTCAGCCTCCATGTGGAGGAGGGCGAGTATGTGGCGATCATGGGACCCTCCGGCTCAGGCAAGTCCACGCTGATGAACATCATTGGCTGCCTGGATCGTCCGACCCGGGGGACTTATGAGCTGAACGGGGAGAATGTCCTGAATAAAAATGACCGTGAGATGGCTTCCATCCGGTTGAATAACCTGGGATTTGTGTTCCAGAATTTTCAGCTGCTGAGCAGGCAGTCTGCCCTGGACAATGTCGCGCTTCCGCTGGTATACGCGGGCGTGCGGAAAAAGGAGCGCATGAAGCGGGCCAAGGCTGCGCTCACCCGTGTCGGGCTGGAGGCCAGGATGTCATTTACTCCTGCCCAGCTGTCCGGCGGGCAGAAGCAGAGGGTCGCCATTGCGAGGGCTTTGGTGAATAATCCGCGCCTGCTTCTTGCGGATGAACCCACCGGCGCGCTGGATTCGCGTTCGAGCAAGGCGTTGATGCAGCTGTTTGATGAACTGAATGACGAGGGCGTGACGATCGTTATGATCACGCATGCCCCGGAGATTGCTTCCTATGCGAAGCGGGTTTGCAACATTTTTGATGGTGTGCTGACAGAGCGCACTGACTCTGACCGGACAAGGATCGAGGCAGCAGGAGGGATTGGCCTATGAAGATCAGGACGATTCTCATTACAACGGTTCTCGTAGTCGGCGCAGGAACCGCAACGTCATTTATTGTCAGAAGAACCAATGATTCAAGTGCCA
>CAMORF010000210.1 GCA_946623485.1 uncultured Clostridia bacterium | reverse complement strand
GTTTTCTGCTGCTCCTTCTCGCGCATCATCAGCTGCTCGAAGCTTTGATGGCTTTCGGCGCGGAAAATGGGATAGCTCTGCTTTGGATCAAGGAGCTGCACATCGAAGGGACCGATATCCGTGATGTTGAACTCTGTGCCGCCGATGGTGACGGTATCTCCCACATGGTAGGTGCTGCCGTCAGACAGGGTAAGATCAAGACTGTTATCTACGGCCTGCGCTTCCGATTCGATGCGGTTGAAACGGCCTTCATCCACATAGCGGTCGAAGTCCTGGCGCGGCATGGAGACCGGCTCCTGTTCCGGGCCGTCCGGGAAGGAGTAATATACGGATTCCTCATCGACAGATTTCAGATGGATGCGGACATAGATTTCGTCACCGGCAGAACGGGCGTTGAAGTCGTCGCCGGTATGGAACACCGTGCCGCCCGGCGTGACGAAGGTCGGGCCGTCGCCGTATTCCATGTATTTGCGGACATTGGTGATGGTGTCAAGATACATATCCATGCCGTCTACGCTTGGGCCGGGACCGATATCCTGATAGTACACAGTGCCCGTTTCGGGGATCACGCTGTCGATGCGGTACTGCCGCCCAGCATGTTCAAAGAAGGTCTCACCGGGGATCATGTACTGCTCGGCATATTCGCGGTCGGTGAGCTGAGCTTTCTCTTCTTGCGCGATCTGCTCCGCATCGGCCATCACCTGTTGAATGAAGGGGTTGCGGTTCAGCGCTTCAGGGTCAACGACTTCTCCGTTGACGATCCCGGACTCAGCCAGGCGTTCCCGAATGGCAGCGGGGTCAACATCGTCGAAGTTATCCAGCTCCTGATCGGTATAGAACTCTTCACGGCGGATCAGACGTACCATGCGCCGCTGCACGTCCCGCCAAGGCAGCGTGGTTTCTTCTACGCCGGGCAGCTTGACTGGAAAGGCATCCAGCTCGCCGCCGTATTCCTCCTGCAGCCACTGGTCTGTACCGCGTTCCCGGCCATGCTCCTGCATATACCGGAATACCCGGCGCTTGCTGGCAATATCGCCGTTCCATGCTTGAACGGCGGCTTTAAGATCTTCTTCGGCGGCAACCCGCAAGGGTACAGAGGGACCGAAAGCACGGGAACCGTCAGCGCCGAACTCCGCTTCATGGGCGTCGATAGCCGCTGCCGCTTCATGGTCGATGGAGAGAACACGGTGAACTTCATGGCTGCCGCCCTCCACGGTCGAGGCAATGGCAAGGTCGTACCTGTCTCGCAGCACCTCGGAATACTGCTCCAGAGCGCGGGCCGGAAAGCCGACCATATCCAGACGGCCAATTCTGGGGATCTCCCTTGCTGTGATGGCAAGCTGGGCCAGCTTTGAGGCTGCGCGGGCATCTTCCCCGTACAGTTCATAGAAATCTCCCCGCTGGAACAGCACCAGCTCATCGCCGTGAGCTTCCTTGATTCGGTTGTACTCCACAACATCAGCTGGAATCTCCTGGGCTTTCTTCTCTTCTTTTGGTGCGTTAAGCTTGGCCTTTTCCTCTGCGGTAAGGTAGTGATCTTGCGCCATCAGCTTGTCGATGCGCTTGACCACTTGCGGCCAGGTCATCAGCACATCGCCGCATTCCGGTTTTCTGAGCCTTACGCCTTTTCCGCTATGATCCTCGTAAGTATGAAAGTTGTGCGAGAAGGCAGCATTGCCGCCGCCAATTCCGTACTCCTTTTTGAGGAAATCTGCCTTCTCTTTCGCTGAATGCGGCTCTTGCCAAAAGCGATAGATACGACCTTTGCGGCCTGAGACATTACCGCCGCGCCGAAGCGCACTGGCGATATCGTCCTCGGTGATAAAGTGCCTCACCTGCGGGAGCTCCCGCATTCCGGTTTTATAGGAGCTATACGGGAGATCCAGCTCCTGGATACCTCGCAGAAGTTCCTCCGGGCGGTGATAGTTGAAGCGCAAAAGCGAACGGTCCTTTTTCCACGCCTCCACGAAATCCCACAGACTGTTGCTGATTTCATGACGCTTATCCCAGCGATCCAACGCGCTGACAACACGCTTTTCTTCCTCGGGATAGCCGCCTCCTTTGTATTCATCCAGAGCAGAGAGCCACCCAGCTTCACGAGCGTCATCAGACAAATCGTAGTAGAGATACAGCAGGGATTTTGCAAGCTGTGACAGCTCGAAGCCGCGGCGCTCGGCCAGCTCGACATTCGTTGCATAGCGGCCCTCATCCAGCATCTGCCCGATTCGGGTCGCGGCGTCCAGCCAGGTCAGCACCTGCGCGCGCCGGTCGTATTCCACCCCGTCGCCGCGGGCAATATGGATGCCATCCTCGGCAGCAAAGGAAGAGAATTTGCCGCGCTCGGTTTCAATGCCGTAAGCCCCGCGATAGGTCTTTTTCAGGAAGTCCATCACGCGTTCCGAGCGCTTATGCTTCATGAATTCCGTGGTAATCTTCATGCGCGCTTCGCTGTCGTTGCTGCCGAAGATCAGCAGGAGGTCTATATCCTCCTGGGGGATAGAGAAAGCGGAGGGCGCTTGCTGTGCGCTCTCCGCTTCCGCGATGGTTTGGATTTGTTCTGCCTCTGAGGGAAAGAGGCTCATTTGCCCAGGCCCCTCATCGGCTTCATCGTTTAGCTGTAGACCAGCTCCCGGAAGATCGTCTCCTCGGCCTGGGCCTTGCAGCTGTTCATCAGCCCGACCCACTGCATCGGGTTCTCGGCTTTCAGCTTCTCGCTGATCCCCGCTGCTTCCATCAGCCTCGGCATCATCGTTTCCAGACGGCTCTGCGCCGTCTCGTCGATCTCCCGCAGATGGGGATACAGCTTCTCCGACAGGAGCAGATTCGAGAACAGCACCGGGCGATGCTCCTTCAGATAGGTCTTCCGCATCCTGCCGTATTTGCCCAGCGGCGTCTCCGCCGTCTCGCTCAGGCTCAGGTCCGGGATCAGATAATCTCCGCTCGCCCTGTAGTTCAGTTCGCTCATGGTTTTCCGTCCTTTCTGCGCGATGCTCGCGCTCATATCTCTTGATGGTGACTTCGATCTGTCGTAAAACCTGTTCGCTGGCCTCGCTGATCGCCGTTCCGAGGACACCCACGGTCGCGGGGGTGTTAAAGTCAAAGATGGGCTGGAAATCCTCGTGGGTGAAATAGTTGTAGGGGTCAAGTCCGCAGCGGCTCATCATCATATACGCAGCGCTGACCGTTCCGGCGTGTTTGAAAACCGCTCTCAGGTTGTCTTCATCATATTCTTCGAGGAAGGAACCGTCAACGATGCCAAGGATGTCCCGCTGGTGTTCCTCCCAATAGCTCTCGATCAGCTCTCCGGCGATGGCTTCCAGCTGAAAAGCGAGACTGATGCTGCCGGACTGACCGAAGCGCTGTTCCAGGGCGATGGTCACACTGTCCTGGTGCTCCGGGCGGTATTCCCAAAGGAAAGGGCGGCGGGCATTCGCGCCGCCGCCTGTGTCGGATACATCAAAGACAAATTTCATCCGGGGCTTGTCCCCGGAGCTGTCGATCAGAGCAATGCCCTTTGTGCCGCGCCGTATATAGCGGTTCATGGTTTCGTTCCAGACCTCATAGCCAGCGCAGGCTGTGGCCTCCGGCTTTTGGGCAAAGATCAGGAGCTGCTCGTAGTAAGGGTATTTATACAGTCTGGCCGATGTTTCAAGAAATGCCGTCCATGTCTGGAGGCTATCAGTTAATCCACGCGCAGTCTCGGCCGCCAACTGCGCATAGAATTGGGGTTTATTCATTCTTAATCGCTCCTTTTTTAGTGAAAAGCAAGTAATAGAGTGGTATAATATCGACCGGGAGGGATTGATTTATGGATGGAAAAAGAATACAAGCTTATTGGGCTAATGAAACAAAGGCGCTCCTTACTGTATATCAACAGTTTCAGACGCTTCTTCCAGATCCGCATCAAGATGCTGCAATTCACAAAGGGGAAGATGGTCGATATATAGAGAGCTTGATTAAAGAATACCTGAAGAAGTTTTTACCTAAAGATCTGGATGTGCTGACTGGCTTTATACTACGTCCTGCGGTTAAAACTGGTAGCAACAATAGATCTAGGACAAGTGAAAGCGATGAAAACTCGTCACAGTTAGATATAATTGTCTATGACAGTTGCCATTATCCTGTTTTTCAAAGATTCGGTGATAATGTCATTGTTCCTCCAGAAGGAGTAATTGCCATTATTTCTGTAAAAAAGAAGTTTCATGAAGGTGATTTCAAGAAAGAGATACTTGCATTAAAAAAAGCATCTAAATTGTGCCGCTACACAACAGAAGGAGGGGAAAGCATTCGGGGTCCATACATAGCAATGGTGGCCATGCATTCCGTGGAAAAGAAAAGGGTTTCAACTCAACAGTTTGTATTCGAGCAAATAAAAAGTGTATATGACAAGACTGCTGATACTTTCGACGACGCCATTGGTTTGATTTCAAATCTTGAAGGATGGAGCATTTTTAAGAGACGTCCAAGCGAGACTTCTCCGAATGCGAAGTACATAAGCATGATCCACAAAAAAGGTGAAGAACACTTTGGCCTTCAGTTTTTGCTCACAGGTATCTTAAGCGTATACTACGATCCATCAAGAAATGTCCGTGAACGTCCTGGATTTACAGCCTTTCCTTCTGGAAGAAAACACGATGTTGAGTTGGGAGAAATTGAGCTAAACCGTCTCAGATAGTACTGAGCGAGTGACTGCAGCTT
>CAMORF010000209.1 GCA_946623485.1 uncultured Clostridia bacterium | reverse complement strand
CTATCGGATGAAAAGACAAGCAAGATGTACAAGTTATTTTGTAACAGATCCTTATATCGATATATTCTTGATGACCCTGAGCACTCCTTCATCCCTTGTTTCTCCGTCATGCTGTTCATCCGGCACATAGCGGAGTCCTTCCCGGTATTTTTCCGGGTCGGAGGCAAGCTGCCTGATCCGCTCTTCATACTGTTCGAATTTCCGGAAAATCTTGAAAGACGGATTGCCGAATCCATTTCCATGGAGAATCTTACGGACATGTGTTTCCATGAATTCAAACTTTCCCTTTTCCGCGCTTGAATATGCGGCGATATTGTTGCCGCATACCACCACCGCGTCGAGGGGGAGCCTTCCCTCATAGGCTGTCACGCAAAGCTCATAGCCATGGGTGAGATTCCCGGCGATCTTTTCAGTGGTTTCCACCACCTTGGGATCGATGCTTTTCTGAAGCAGGATCATGATCATCTGAACCGCCCACTTTGCGGCAGGGAGGACACCGAGAATCGCAACCAGCGTAAACAGGTTCTTTCTTGTGCCCGTCATGATCAGGCCTGTGAAGAAGATCAGCAGGCTCAGGCCAAACAGGAATGCTACAATCGCCACCCTGCGTTTTTTCTCATAGGAGTAATATCCATAGTCTCCCTTCACGGGATGTTTCTTTTTCTTCTTTTCCAAGCTGCTTCCCTTTCCTTGTGGCCTGCTGTCCTATCCTTGCGGCCTGTTGTCCTATCCTCGCGGCCTGCTGTCCTATCCTTGCGGCCTGTTGTCCTATCCTCGCGGCCTCCTGCGCTTTCCCTGTAGCCTTTTTTCCTATCCTTACGACCTGCTGCGCTCTCCCTGCGGCCGGCTGCACTCGTGTTTTGACCGCCGGATGGACGGATCAGGCATTTTGGCCCGTATCCGATCAGGTCTTCCCGGTGCGCGGATCTCAGGGCTTCTTCGACAAGAGGACGCAGCTTCGGATTCCGGAACTGCATGAGCGCTCTTTGCATTGCCTTTTCATGCGGGTCTTTTGGCACATAGACCTTCTTCATGCTGCCGATGTCCTGTCCCTGAAGCGTCCGCGGATCCACCCCGGTATAATACATGACAGCCGAAAGCGTGGACGGCGTCGGATAAAAATCCTGCACCTGCTCCGGCTGGTGGTGGATATCCCGCAGGTACTCCGCCAGCTGTACGGCATCCTTCATGGTACAGCCCGGATGAGAGCTGATCAGATAAGGAACCAGGTACTGGTCCATCCCGCAGGATTGGTTCATCTGATTATAACGCCGCGCAAATGCGGTGTAAACGCTGTGGGGCGGTTTCCCAAGCATGCGCAGCACAGACTCCGAGACATGCTCCGGAGCAACCTTGAGCTGCCCGGAGATATGGTACCGCACAAGTTCCTGAAGAAAGGAATCATCCTCATCCAGCATCACGTAGTCAAACCGCACGCCGGATCGTACAAATACCTTCTTTACGCCATCCAGGGCCCGCAGCTTCTGCAGCAATCCGGTATACCCGCTGTGGTCCACCACCAGGTTGGGGCATGGACGCGGAAACAGGCACTGCCGGTCCTTGCACGTCCCGCTTTTCAACTGTTTTTTACAGGAAGGCTGGTGGAAATTTGCGGTCGGGCCGCCGACATCATGGATATATCCTTTGAACTCCGGATCCCGGGTCAGAAGCTTTGCCTCCTCCAGAATCGATTCATCGCTCCTTGCCTGGATGATTCTTCCCTGATGGAAATTCAGGGCGCAGAAATTGCACGCTCCGAAACATCCCCGGTTCGAGGTGATCGAAAACTTCACCTCGGAAAATGCAGGGATGCCTCCTTCCTTGTCGTAATCCGGATGCCATGTCCTTGCGTATGGAAGCGCATAGAGATCATCCATTTCCTGCTGCGTCAAGGGCTTCGCGGGCGGATTCTGGACGACAAAGACGCTCCCATAGGGTTCAATCAGAGTCTTCGCATTGAACGGGTCAGTGTTCCGATACTGTTCATAGAAGCTTGCCGCGTAATACAGCCGGTTCTCCCGCATCTGTTCATACGCCGGGAGCATGACACAATCCCGGACGCCGGAGATGTCCTTCGTCCTGTAGCAGGTTCCCGCGATGAAGGTAAGATCCTGAACGCTCAGCCCGGCATCCAAGGCCTGAGCGATCTCCACGATGGAATGCTCCCCCATCCCATAGGAGATCAGATCGGCCCCGCAGTCCATGAGGAGGGATCTGCGCAGGGAATCGCTCCAATAATCATAATGCGCCATCCGTCTGAGGGATGCCTCGATCCCCCCGGCAATGATCGGCGTCTTCTTATACACCGACCGGATCAGATTGCAGTAAACCATCGCCGCCCGGTCCGGGCGAAGGCCCATCACGCCCCCGGGGCTGTAAGCATCCGTCTTCCTCCGCTTTTTGGAAACAGAGTAATGATTCACCATGGAATCCATGTTCCCCGCAGACACCAAAAACCCGAGCCTGGGCTCCCCGAACCGGGTCACGCTGTCAGGCTTCCTCCAGTCCGGCTGCGCCAGGATGCAGACGTGAAATCCGTAACGCTCCAGCAGCCGCGACAAAAGCGCGGGGCCGAAGGACGGATGATCCACGTACGCGTCCCCGATCACATAGACAAAGTCCGGCTGCAGGATCCCCCGTTCTTCCATGTCCCGGCGCGTAACCGGCAAAAACCGTTCCCGGCCAGGCTGTCTTTGCATGGCTTCACCCATTTTCCCTGCCTTCCTGTAAGCGCTTCAGTTCTTCGTCTGTCACCGGCCGGTATTCCCCCGGGGAAAGTGACGGGTCCAGCGCCAGATCCCCCATCGCGATCCTTTTCAGAAAATGAACTTCCCGCCCGAATGCTGCAAACATGCGCTTGATCTGATGAAACTTTCCTTCCGTGATGGTGATGAGTACACAGCATTCATCCGCGCCGCACCGGGCATAATCTGACTCAGAGATGGTGCCTGCGGAGGTGTCTCTGCCTCCATCCGGGGAAAGAAACACAAGCACAGCCGGAAGCGTCCTCCGTTTCTCCCCGATGTCAATTCCTTCCCGGAAATGATCGATCAGGGATGCGTCCGGCGCTCCGCTGACCACCGCGAAATAGGTTTTCCGGACATGCTTCGTGGGGGAGAGCAGTTCATGGGCCATGGCCCCATCCTGCGTCAGGATAAGAAGCCCCTCCGTATCCTTATCAAGGCGCCCCACGGGAAACAGCTTCTTCGCCCAGGGCTCATGGATCAGGTCGATCACCGTGGCGGACCGTCCGTCCTCTGTCGCGCTGACCACGCCTGCCGGCTTGTTCAGCATGATCACCGGAACCACTTCGCGCTGAATCTTCTTTCCGTCCACCAGCACCTCGTCCGTTTCCGGATCCATCTTCCGGTCTCCCGAAACGGCACCTGTTCCATTGATGAGCACTTTCCCTGCGCGGATCAGCTTTTTCACTTCCGCGCGGGATCCGACCCCGTTGTTCGCAAGGAATCGATCCAGCCTGACCTGATTACTCATGTTTTTCCTTCTGCCTTCTTACATAACCGCCCGCGAGGCCGATGCCGGCTGCAGAGCCTTTCCCTTGCGCAGCTTCCTCACGTAGCTTCTTTGCGTAAACAGGGGCATCTGTATCCATCTACAGACGCCCCCATTTTCCTCTTTATTCATTCATCCATGACCGGCTTTGGCGAGTGAGCCGCAAGATCTGCGTCCCAGGATTCACTCCTTCGCGCCAGTCTCGTCCGTGTCCTCCCCGGAATCCGCGCCCTGGGTCTGGGAATCCTTCCCATAGCTGACGCTTGGCGCTATCTGCGGGGACAGTTCTCTGCGGTTCTTTACTACAATATCGTAACAGCTCTGGATCGAGTTGATAAAATTCGAATATTTGGTACCGGCGGAATCAAGCGTGTGCGCCATGATCTTCTCCAGGTTGTCAAGCATCTCATCCGTATAGGCAATGGCGCTCATCCGGATATTATTCGAATCATTCGTAGCGTTGTCAACAATCTCCTGCGCCTGCTGGTTGGTCTGCTCGATCAGGCGGTTGGACTGCTCCAGCGCCTTCTGCATGACCTCGCTTTCGCTCACGATCCGGTCTGCCTTGGTCTGTGCGTCTGCGATGATCTGATCCGCTTTCTGCTGCGCGTCTGCAAGGATTGCGTCCTTGTTGCTGATAATCTTCTGATAACGCTTGATCTCATCCGGCGTCTTCATGCGAAGCTCACGAAGCATCTCCTCGAGTTCTTCTTTGTTGACAACAATCTTCGTTGATGAAAGGGCCTGAAACTTGCAGCCGTCAATATACTCTTCAATCTCCTCAATAATCTGCTCGATCCTGCTGGCCATAATTGAACTCCTTACTATGCCCGCGGCGTCCCGCGCGCACTCTCCCTCTAACTACTTGCTCCCCCAACCTGATTCACAACTACTGGTAACGATTCACTACCCCCATTGCTCAGAACGAAAAACACGCTTCTTAGAGGGGTACTGAACAGTTTAAAATCACTGATACTTTGCTCTTACCGCTTTTGCAACGTATTCCGGAACGAACTTCGTGATGTCTCCCCCGTACGAAGCCACTTCCTTTACCGTTGTGCTGCTCAGATATGCATATTCCAGATTCGTGGCGAAAAAAATGGTATCGATCCCCGGTGCCATGATCCGGTTTGTCTGCGCCATCTGAAGCTCAAAATCAAAATCAGTGATCGCGCGCAGCCCGCGCACGATAAATCCCGCGCCCTG
>CAMORF010000208.1 GCA_946623485.1 uncultured Clostridia bacterium | reverse complement strand
TAAGTCGCTTGAAACCTTGATTTTTCGCCATTTTTTGTGAAATGGAGCATTTATACCTGAACTGTTTTATGATATGATAAGAACAGTTTATTACTCGGAAACGTACATGTTTTCATGGATATCAAACCAAAGTTGCAGCTCCTGACAGGCGGGGAACAGGGGATCAGAATGAAATGATTACACTCATTGACAATGTGTTGCAGACAATTGTGACCATTGTAGCCGCAACGATCTGTACGACGGAGTATGTGCGTACAAGACACAGAAGCCACCTGTACATGGCCATGACAGTTTGGTTTTATGTACTTGGGATTTATTACTGGACGGTCTATCTGGTCGTGATGGGGAATCTGCCGGACACGATCCTGTTTGCGGATCTTGCTTTCATCGCCTCCTTTGTGTTTTTGCTGCCGGCGTTGTATGATATCCGCCCGGAACGGCAACGCCTGCGGATCCATCCGGTCCTTTTGCCGGTGGTGCTGCTGTCCCTTGCGCTGTATGTATTTGTGTATTACAACTACAGCGACCCGATCTCGTTTGCCGCATTGACCTGCCTCGCCGGCGTGATTCTGTATTTCAGTCTTCTGTGGTTTCTGGATGCAAAAAAGGAAGGGCAGCATACGACCATCTATCTGACCGGGGTCGTCCTTATATTGTGCGAGCATGCCTGCTGGGTCTGTGACTTATTCTTTCAGACAGATTCTCTTGCCAACCCGTATTACTGGTTTGACACGCTGGTGACGGCCTGTTTTTTGGTCGCGCCCTTTGCTTTATCGAAAGCGCTGTATGTTGGGCAGAAGGATAGAGAAAGCGGGCGTTTCGTATGGAGACGTATCTGTTGGAATGTTTTATTTGCGATGATCATCAGCGCGTTTGGTGTGTTGCTGGGGATTTGGTTAAAGAACAGCCTGTCCGGAGATGGCGGTATGGAGTCCGAAGGTTACATCATTGCGGTCATCCTTTTTGCCTTTTCCGTAATGGTGGTGGTCAGCATCTTGAGTATCATGATCATTACCGGAATGCAGATGCATTTCAGGGAATCGGATGCCCTGCGTGAGGCCAAAGCAAAAGCGGAACTGGCCTCGGAGGCGAAGAGCAGCTTCCTTGCTGATATGTCGCATGAGATCAGAACGCCTATCAACGCGGTGCTCGGCATGAACGAAATGATCCTGAGGGAGAGCCCGAACGACCGCATCACAACCTATGCGCGTAACGTAGAGAGCGCCGGGAAGAATCTGCTTTCCATTATCAATGACATACTGGATTTCTCCAAGATCGAAGCGGGAAAAATGGAGATCGTGGAGGCGGCGTATCAGCTGTCCTCTGTTCTGAATGATGTCAGCAATATGATCACTTTCCGCGCCCGCAGTAAGGATCTTGCGTTTCATGTGGATGTGGATGAGTCGATCCCGGATCTTCTGTACGGGGATGAAGTTCGCGTGCGGCAGATCATCACAAACATATTGACGAATGCCGTGAAATACACATTGGAGGGGAGCGTGACGCTTACGGTCAGAGGAGAGAGATCCCCGCACCTGTCATCATCTGCGCAGCAGCAACCGCCCCCTCAGGGAGCCCCCCCGGCAGGTGTGATCACCCTTGTCATCGAAGTGAAGGATACCGGCATCGGTATTAAGAAAGAAGACCTCGCAACCCTCTTCACAAAGTTCGGACGCGTGGATCTGGAGAAAACCAAAACGATTGAAGGAACGGGTCTGGGACTTGCGATTACGGAAAACCTGCTGTTGATGATGCAGGGTGATATCCGGGTGAAAAGCGTATACGGAGAGGGTTCTGTTTTTACTGTCCGCATTCCGCAGGGCATTGTGAAGGAAGACCCGATCGGAGACTTCCACAAGCGCTTCGAGGAAGGATTAAAGACGCTGAAAACATACCGCGAGTCTTTTCGCGCACCGGATGCCCATGTGCTTGTGGTGGATGACACGGAACTGAACCTGGTGGTGATTGAAGGACTGTTAAAGCCTACGGAGGTGAAGCTGGATCTTGCGTACAGCGGGAAAGAAGCGCTGCAGAGCACAAAGGATACGCCGTACGATTTGATTTTGCTTGACCAGCGCATGCCGCACATGAACGGGACACAGACGCTTGCGCATATCCGCGCACAGGAAGGCGGCTGCAACAGGGAAACCCCGGTGATCTGCCTTACGGCGGATGCGGTGCAGGGGGCAAAGGAGCGTTATCTTGCGGAAGGTTTTTCTGATTATCTGTCCAAGCCTGTGGAGGGCTCCGCGCTGGAGGCTTCACTGATGAAGTATCTTCCAATGGAGAAGGTTATTCGTATGACGGAGGAAGCGACAGATGTGGAGATGGCAGCGAAGGAACCACAAGGAACTGGCGTAGAACAGGTGCCGTTGCGCGAAACACAGAGTGATAATGCATCAGAGTTGGAAAAACTCTATGCGACAGTCGGAGCATTGGATTATAAAACAGCAAGACAATACCTGCAATCGGATGAACTGTTGGGGAAAGTACTCCGTCAGTTTTATGATGTAATCACCGAGAAGGCAGACGGAATCAAGCGTTGTCTGGAAGCGGGAGATTATGAAAACTATACGATACAGGTACATGCGCTAAAATCAAACGCCAGAATGATCGGTGCGGAGGAACTGTCTGAACTGGCAAGACAACTGGAAGAAAACGGGAAAAAGGGCGCATACCGGGAGACATTCCATGCGCCGGATGCGCATGTGCTTGTGGTGGATGATACCGAATTGAATCTAACAGTGATCTGCGGGCTGCTTAAGGAGACAAAGCTTCAGATCACAACGGCAGGCAGTGGTGCGGAAGCGGTTGCACTGGCAGAAAAGACGCCGTTTGACTTGATTTTAATGGACCAGCGGATGCCCGGAATGGACGGTGTGGAGGCGCAGATGAAAATCCGCGTACAGGCTAACGGCTGCAATTGCAAAACCCCCATTATCTGCTTGACAGCTGATGCCGTGCAGGGCGCAAGGGAGCGGTATCTTGCGGAGGGATTTACCGATTATCTGACCAAGCCGGTTGAGATCATGTCTCTGGAGGCGGCGCTGATGGAGCATTTACCGCAGGAGAAGATGATTCGCATAAAGAAAGAAGTATCAGAAAGATATGAAAACGGACAGGGGAAGGATAGCGGTGCCACTGCCAGTTCAAGTACAGGTATCACGGCAGGAACGGACGCGGGCAGAGAGCAGGAATCACCGTCAGATTCGAAAGCGGAGCGTTTTGTGCGGGAGAAGACTCCGGAGCTGCTTGCTTCCTTAAAGGTGCTTGCAAATGATTTGAAACCCTTTTTTGAAAAGCTTGAGGAAGCGGACGCGGATCTCCCTGAAATGGAACAGGATGAGCTGGAGGAGCTGTATGAGTCAATACGGGAATTATGCGAGGTCTATGATTTGGATGGAATCAATCATTTGATGCTCCAGATGCAGGGATACCGTGTGCCGGAAATGGAACAGGAACGTTATGCAATGATCAAAAAATGTATACAGTCGTCTGACTGGAACATGTTAAAAGAAGTATTACCAATTGCTGATGGTTGTCAATGAAAGGGGGACATGATGATTCCGGAACAGAATAATCAGTCGGTTATTTTGGTGGTAGATGATGACCATATTAATCACATGGTCGCAAGGGAAGTGCTGAAATACGAGGCCCAAATTGATACGGCAAATAGTGGGAAAGACGCTTTGGATTATCTTTATGATAAAAAGCCCGATATGATTCTGATGGATATCCGCATGCCGGGAATGGACGGTTTTGAGACCGTCCGGAAGATACATGAGATGCCTCAGACAGAGGATATACCTGTTGTTTTTCTGACCTCGGAAATAGATCCCGGAATTGAGGCGAGATGCTTTGAAGAAGGCGCATGGGATTATATTACAAAACCTTTTGTGCCTGCAGTTCTGACAAATCGTGTTAAACGTGTTCTTGAACTGAATGCAAGCCGTAAACACATGGGAATGATTGTCAAACAGCAGGAAAAAGAACTGACCGAACGAATACGGCAGATTGATCAAATGCAGGAAGCATTGCTGATAGGTCTTGCCGATATGATTGAATTTCGCGACGAAGGGACCGGCAGTCATGTCCGGCAGGCACAGTTGTACGTGGAGCTCATAGCATATGAATTGAAGAATCGTGGCATCTATTCCGACATCCTGACGGATGACTACATCATGAACACAATCAAGGCGGCGCCATTGCATGATATTGGAAAGATTCATGTGCCGGATTATATTCTGCAAAAACCAAGTAAGCTGACAGAGGAAGAGTTTGAAATAATAAAAAAACATCCGGTATATGGTGCAGACATTGTTGATAAAACATTAAAACGGATGACAGATAATTCTTACGTAAGTATCATCCGTGACATCGTTTTGTATCACCACGAACGATGGGACGGAAAAGGGTATCCAACCGGAATCGCTGGGGAGAGTATTCCGTTATGTGCAAGAATCATGTCTGTTGCAGATGTGTTTGACGCATTGTTCGAGAATCGTGTTTACAAGACAGGAATCAAACCAATCGCATCCACCTTACAGATTATGGAAGAAGGGAGAGGCACACAATTCGATCCTAAAATTCTTGATGTTTTCATGGATATCAAACCAAAGTTGCAGCTCCTTACAGGCGAAGAATGAATCAAACATTTTGTTTCAGGCTCGTCAGGTTCTCACCACGCAGTGGGAAAAGTGCAATTTTTGACATTTCACCGCTG
>CAMORF010000207.1 GCA_946623485.1 uncultured Clostridia bacterium | reverse complement strand
AGGAAGCCGGCATCACCGATGACCAGATCAACAATGCGGTCAACGTCCAGGAGAGTGAGGAAGAGAGCGGGCCGACGATCCGCCTGGTCAACTCCATCATCGAGCGGGCCCACGTCGAGCACGCATCCGATATCCACATTGAGCCGACCAAGGGGGACCTCGTCATCCGGATGAGAATTGACGGAACCCTGCACAAGATCCTCACCGTGCCGCGGGACATCATGGACTCGGTTATTTCCAGAATCAAGATCATGAGCCGCCTCGACATCGTGGAACGGAGAGTGCCCCAGGACGGCCGTGCAGTCCTCCGGGTCAAAGGGGCTGACGTGGACATGCGTGTCTCCACGCTGCCCACCATCTACGGGGAGAAGATCGTTATCCGAATCCTCGGTTCGGAACGCAGCATGCTGAACCGTGCCGCGATCGGCATGCCGGAAGCAGAGAACCGGAAGCTCGACCGCCTTCTCGCCCTCACCAGCGGCGTAATCATGATCGTGGGACCGACCGGATCCGGTAAGTCCTCCACCATGTACACCCTCGTGCAGGAGCTGCTCAGCGAGGCAACCAACCTGATCACGCTGGAAGACCCGGTGGAGTATAACATCGACGGCGCCACCCAGGTACAGATCAATGAGAAGGTCGGACTCACCTTCGCCAGCGGTCTGAGGGCAATCCTCAGACAGGACCCGGATATCATCTGCGTCGGTGAGATCCGTGACGGCGAAACGGCGGACATCGCCATGCGCGCCGCCATGACCGGCCACCTGGTCATCACCACCATCCATACCGAGGACGCGGTCTCCGCAATCGACCGTCTTCACGACATGGGCGTGCCGCCATACCTCGTATCCGGCGGCGTGCGCGGGATTATATCCCAGAGACTGGTGAAGAGAATCTGTAAAAACTGCAGGACGGAATACATCCCGTCGCCCGAAAACTTCGAGATGTCAGGCCTGGTTCCGAAGATCGGAGTCAAGTACTATCACGGCAAGGGCTGCGACTTCTGCTTCGGCAGCGGATACCGCGGGCGAATCGGCGTCTTTGAAGTCCTGAGCATGAACGATAAGCTGAGAAAATGCATTACCAGCGGGGGCGACAAGCAGGAGTTCCGTGCCCTCGCGCTGGAAACCGAATATGTCCCCATGCTCGACCATGCGGAAGAGCTGGTGGAGCAGGGCATCACAACCGTAGAGGAGGTTGCCCGCGTCGTGAATCTGGAATAGAACCTGGAATGTTTTCCTGCCGGTGTGGAGGATACTTTTCATAAGGCAGAGAACCAGGGAGAGAAAAAGGAGGAGATCAGATGAGCATCAGTGTAGACAGCATCGTAGAATACGCGGCATCGAAGCGGGTGTCCGACATCCATCTCGTAAAAGGCCTTCCGCCCAAGGGAAGGATCGACGGACAGCTGGAAAGCCTGACAGACACTCCGCTTACCGCGGAGGACTGCGAGCGGATCGCGAAGGACCTGGCAGAAGACCTCTACCCGGTCGTACGCAGCTCCGGCGAGCTTGACATGGCAAAGACCATCAGCGGCGAGAGAGTCCGTATCAATCTCTTCCGCCAGCAAGGATACATATCAGCGGTACTGCGTATTCTGAGCAACAAGATCCCGAAGATCGGCGACCTCGGCCTTCCGCCGGCAGTCTCACAGTTCCCGACCTACAACAAGGGAATCGTCCTTGTCACGGGCGAGACCGGATCCGGTAAGTCCACGACCCTCGCGGCGATCCTGGATCAGATCAACCACACCCGGAAAGAACATATCATTACCCTGGAAGACCCGATCGAGTATATCTACAAGCCGGACAAGTGCACCATCAACCAGCGTGAGATCGGCAAGGATACCGACAGCTTCGGCAACGCTCTGCGCGCTGTCCTGCGTGAGGACCCGGATATCATCATGATCGGTGAAATGCGTGACCTGGAGACCATCGAGACTGCCCTTACGGCAGCGGAAACCGGCCACCTGGTCTTCGCGACGCTGCATACCAATTCCGCCGTAGACTCCATCAACCGTATCGTCGGTATCTTCCCGGAGGCCCGCCAGGCACAGATCCGCGTGGAGCTCGCCTCCACCCTGAAGGCCATCCTGTCCCAGCAGCTTCTGGTCCGGGCATCGGGCAAGGGACGCGCCGCGGCCTGTGAAGTCATGGTCGTTACCGGCGCCATCCGCGCCCAGATCCGGGAAGGAAAGGACGCCCAGATGCAGTCCTCCCTGCTTTCCTCCGCAAAGGAAGGAAGCATGACGATGGACAACTGCCTGATCGACATGGTCGGGAAAGGAATCATATCCCCGGAGACCGCGATGGACAACTGCGCCGACAAGGAATACATCCAGAGAAAGATGGGCTTCGGAGGAGGCGGCGGCCGGATGAGATAAAACCCATGCGGCATTATGCATGAGACATTATGTGTTATGCATGAGGCATTGTGCATGAGATATTGTGTATGAGATATTGTGTATGAGATATTGTGCATGAGGCATTGTGTATGAGATTCTGCATGCGGTTTTCTCCATAGCAGGGCATGCAGAGATGGTTCATTGCACGTATGAAATCACAAAACGGCGTGCAATACGCTTCTTGAGTCCACAAAATGGGGATTAGAAAGATATGGCAACATTCAAGTATAAGGCGCTGACCCCGGACGGGGCGCAGATGCGGGGCGTGATGCAGGCGCCGGACGAATACAGTGCCGTCCAGAGGATCCGGCAGAAGTGTCCGGTCATCCAGGAGATTACTCCTGTCAAGGAATCCGGCTCCAAGGGCGGCCTTCTGAGCATCGAGCTGGGTTCGAAGAAGATTGACGGGAAATCCCTTTCCGTCATGTGTTCCCAGTTTGCCATCATGCTTCGTTCCGGCCAGATGATCGGCCGCGTCATGCAGATGGTCGCAGACCAGACTGCGGACAAGAACCTCAAGAAGCTTCTGGAAAAATGCGCGGAGGACGTTGAGGAAGGAAGCTCTGTTGCCTCCGCACTGGAGCGGCACGGCGCGAAGATGCTCCCGCTGACCTTCATTGAGACGGTCAGGGCCGGCGAGATGTCCGGAACGCTTGAGACCTCCTTTACCAAGCTGGAGAGCTATTACGAGAAAGCATACAAGAACAAACAGAAGATTAAGTCCGTCATGAGCTACCCGATCTTTGTCATGGTCGTCGCGGTCGTCGTCGTGATCGTCATCATGGCCAAGGTCGTACCGTCCCTGGCAGCTACATTTGCCGACCTGGGCGGAGAGCTGCCCATGATCACGCAGGTTCTGATCAATATCTCCAAGTTCTTCCAGAAGTGGTATATCCTCATGATCATCGTGATCGTCGCACTGGTCGTCGGACTGAAGATTTACTTCGGAACCGAAAAGGGAAGGCTCGTCCAGGGAAAGCTGCTCCTGAAGCTGCCGGTCCTGGGCAAGATCAATATCTTCTCCGGCGCGGCCCAATTTGCGGATACGATGTCCACGATGCTTTCCTCCGGACTGACCGTCAACCATGCGGTAGAGGTCACGGGGAAGGTGCTGGACAATGCCATCCTGCAGGAAGAGGTCGCCGCGATGATCCCTAAGATCGAGGAAGGACGCAGCCTGGGAGACTGCATGAAAACCAGCAAATTCTTCCCGGACAACCTCAAGGAGATGGTTGCGGTCGGAGAAGAGAGCGGTTCGCTTGACGCGACGCTCAACACCATCGCAGATTATTATTACAATGAACAGGATCACGCAACCCAGCAGGCAGTCTCCAAGATGGAGCCGACAATCATGGTGTTCCTTGCCGGATTTGCCGGTTTTATTGTCCTCGCGATCTACCTGCCGATGTTCACGATGTACAACCTGATGTAAGGGGGAGCGCATGAAGGAGTACGGGGAGAAGGTCAGAGCAAAGATCAGTTCCAAGATCCGGTCGGAAGGCGGGATCGCGCTGATCTTTGTCGTGCTGCTTGCCGCGATCGGAGCGGTTTTGCTCAGCATCTTCTACCTGGGCTACCAGCAGCATCTGAAAAACTCCCGGCGCCTCTTTGATGAAGTCACCGTGGACACCGCGGAGCGTGTCGCGAAGGAAACCTATATCCTGGATATCAGGTCCGGGGGCATCACATATTATTATAATGACATCCACAGAACCGTGACCGATGCGGCAGAGTATGACGGGAAGATAGACATCTCCGGCTACGGCCGCTCTTATGCATCGGAAAATGAGCATGAGGAGACTGGTGCCGTCGGGATCCCGAACAAGGGAAAGGACGGCGGCGCACAGATCCTGGCGGTCTGCGTCGAATCGGACGGGACTATCCACAGCAGGTGGCAGGGAGCCTGGCTGACGGCGGAAGACTATGAGCTGATGACGCCGGAAGAGCGCAAACGCCTCACCACAGCCCAGAAAAAACAGATCGACGCGAGCCTGATCTATCAGGATGCAGGCGGCCAGGCATCCGGGTCTGAGCAGCAGGAGAGCAGCGAGGCACAGGCACAGCCACAGACGGAAACCCAGGCACAGACGGAGACACAGGCACATACCGAACTGCAGGCGGCTTCATAGATGCCAGAGCGAACCGCCGGGGCTTCATAGGTGCCGGAGCAAACCGCATGCGGCAGACGGCTTATAGGTGCCAGAGTGAACTGCCGGGGGCTTCATAGATGCCAGAGCGAACCGCCCGGGGCTTCATAGGTGCCAGTGCAAACCGCAGACGACTTCATAGGTGCCAAAGAGAGCTGCAGAACGGGTCATG
>CAMORF010000206.1 GCA_946623485.1 uncultured Clostridia bacterium | reverse complement strand
GCAGCTCGTAAGCGCAAGTATAACTGATCCAGAGTGGTTCAGATGCCCCCGGCCAGGCGGCCGGGGGCATCTTCATAGGGAGACTGGATTTTATGGGAATGATCCGGCATTCATATTATCAGGTCAGACGGCAGGCAGGAGAAGGAGAGGGAACCGGCACAGCCAGGATCGCAGTGCTTGCGGACCTGCATAACAATGTCTATCGATCCGATGTCCCGACGCTTTTGGAGGAGATCAGGGCGGAGCATTGTGACGCTGTGCTCTCTGCCGGCGACCTTGTCGTCATGAAGGGCGGCCATTTTGCAATGGATCAGGCGATCCTCCTGGCCTGCAGCCTGGCGCGCACGATGCCCGTATATGTGGCGAACGGAAACCATGAGACAAGGATGGAGCGGCTCCACGCTCCGGAATATGCCCGGTATGAGCGCGCGCTGAAAAAAGGCGGGGTGATCAGCCTGCACAACAGAAGCGAGGATGTTACGCTGAACGGGGTCAGGCTGCGGGTCACAGGCCTGGAGCTGGACCGCAGGTATTTCCGCAGCAAGTATCATAAGGATCTGAGCGTGAAGGAGATGAAGGCGCTGATCGGCAGCGCGGCCGGGGACAGGTTACAGGTGCTCCTGGCACATCATCCAAAGTTTTTTCCGGTGTATGCCCGGTGGGGGGCGGACCTGGTTTTGTCAGGGCACCTTCACGGCGGGATCGTCAGGCTTCCCTGGCTTGGCGGTGTTGTGAGCCCGGATCCGGGATTGTTCCCAAAATATGATCATGGGCTGTATGAGATGGAAGACGCGAGGATGGTTGTGAGCGCGGGGCTCGGAACGCATTCGATCAATCTCAGGATCAACAATCCTGCTGAGCTTGTGATCGTGGAGATCACGCTGGACCGTGGTATACGGTAAACGGCATACGGTAAAAATGAATGGCAATCGAACTCAAGCTTCAGGCGTTTGAGGGACCGCTGGATCTTCTCCTGCACCTGATTGAAAAAAATAAAGTCAGCATCTATGATATTCCGATTGCATTGATCACGGAGCAGTACATGGCGTACATCGACGCTATGACCGAGACATCGATGCAGATGGATACCATGAGCGAATTCCTCGTGATGGCCGCGACACTCCTGGATATCAAATCACGGATGCTTCTTCCCGTAGAGAAGGATGAAGAGGGGGAGGAGATTGACCCGAGGGAGGAACTCGTCCGTCAGCTGTTGGAGTATAAGACTTATAAGTATATGTCCTTCGAGCTTCGGGAGCGGGAGAATACAGCGCAGGGGGTGTGGTACCGCAGACCGTCCATCCCCAGGCAGGTACAGCAGTACCGGGAGCCGGTGGATCCGGATGAGGTGCTGGACAAAGCGGGGGTGACACTTCCCCGCCTGTACCAGATCTTCCAGGAGGTCATGAAGCGAAGGGAGGATCTGAAGGATCCGATCCGCGCCGGCTTTGGAAAGATCGAGAAGGAACAGATTGATACCCAGGAAGCCATGCAGTTTGTGGAACGCTATATCATGAACCGCAGAAGATGTACGTTCCGGTCTCTCCTGATGCTCCGTTCCGGCCGCGTGTATATCGTAGTCACGTTCCTGACAATTCTGGAACTGATGAAACGGGGCCATGTATATGTGACGCAGGAGAGTAATTTCGGCGAGATTGAGATCGAAGCCAATGACCCGTCCCAGTGGACGGATGAGGACGATGATTTCATGAGCGAGTGGTCGGAGGAATCGGACCAGACGGAAGGGGATGAGTGACCGGATGGGACAGCTGAAGCTGGAAGAAAGGAACGGGGAACTGACAACCGTTGAGGAGAAGCCGGGACAGGTCAGCGGGGATAAGCTTGCGCTGAAGGCATCCCTGGAGGCGGTCCTGTTTTCCATGGGAGATTCGGTGGATCCGGAATCCATTGCTCAGGCGCTTGAGGTGAGTGAAGAGACAATCCGGAACGTGCTGGATGAGATGGTAAATGACTATGAGTCAGCGGAGAGAGGGATCCGGATCATACGGCTGGAAGGCCGTTATCAGCTTGCGACCAAGAAAGAGCAGTATCCGGTTTTGATCCGGCTGGTGCGCCAGCCGCGCAAGATCAGTCTGTCTGATGTGGTCCTGGAGACGCTTTCCATCGTTGCTTATAAGCAGCCGGTGACCAGGGCACAGATCGAAAAGATCCGCGGCGTAAGCTGTGACCATGCGATCAACCGGCTCCTGGAATATGGCCTGATCTGTGAAGCAGGGCGTCTGGACGCTCCCGGAAGGCCGATCCTGTTCGGCACGACGGAGGAATTCCTGAGACATTTCGGCACGGATTCCATCGACGACCTCCCGAGAATCAGCCCTGTGAAGGTGGAGGACTTCAAGGCGGAAGCGGAAGAGGAAGCGAAGCTGAAGCTGGAGGTATAGGAATCCTGTCCGATCGTGAAAAGACAGTTCCGGGCCCGGCCGGGGTGTTGTCCCATGCCTCCGCAGCCGGTGTCTGGAAAAAGAGGAATTAATTATGAAGGAACTGTATCGGAGAATCCTGAGCCTTGATCCGGAGAAGGAGCATGAGCTTGCCACGGTTACGGGAGGAATTCATGCAGGGACGCATGTTCTATCGACCCGGGGACAGGTGGTATGGTGCAGTGATCCGGAGCTTGCCGCATTGCCGGGAGATGTAAAAACGGAAGATCTTTTCCGGGAAAGGCTGACCCATCCGCTGCGCCTTTTCGTGTGCGGGTGCGGGTTCGTGGGCCAGGCCGTCATCCGGCTGGCCGCCTTCCTTGGCTGGGAGACATGCGCGATCGATGACCGGGAGGAGTTTACCCAGGCGGCCCGGGAGGCTGGCGCGCACCGTGTGATCTGCAGCCCGTTTGGCGCAGCGCTTTCGCAGATCAGCGCTGATGAAGGAACCTGCTTTGTGATCGTGACCAGGGAACACAAGTATGACAGGGAATGCCTGGAGGTGATCCTGAGACACCCGTTTGGCTATGCCGGGATGATGGGAAGCCATCACCGCGCCGCGATGATGCGCCAAAGCCTTCAGGAAGAGGGAATCTGTAAGGAGAAGATCGAACAGATCCACACCCCGGTCGGCCTTGCCATCCATGCGCAGACGCCGGAGGAAATCGCGGTGTCGATTGTGGCCCAGATCATCCAGGAGAAAGAGAATTTCGCCGGCGGAAGCGCATTTTCCAGGGAACTTGAAACTGCCATCCGTACACTGTGCGTGTCAGACGGGCAGGCCATGCTTGCGGTAATTACGTCCCGGAAGGGATCGACCCCCAGGAAGCCGGGCGCGCGGATGCTGATCTATCCGGATGGAAGCACGGTGGGAACCATCGGCGGAGGACTGATGGAAGCCGAGGTGATCCGAAGGGCCGTGGGATATCTGGCGCAGCCATCCGGGTTTCAGCCTTGTTCCATCACGATCGATCTGACCGGCAAAACGGATCAGTATGCAGATATGGCATGCGGAGGCGTAACACAGGTGTTTCTGGAGATGCTGGCTTAGGATCTGTTCAGAAATAATTGTTTTTTATGATCTGAAAGTATGATATAAATCTATTATCCGGCGTGCTGTGGAAAGCATGCGAAGCGGGAGCAGAAAAGGGGACAGGAAGAGGAAGGAGTTTGGGATGAAAAGAGGAGGATTGAGCAGGAAGATTGCAGGAATGATGGCGGTGTGCGCCGTGGCATTCGGGCTTTTTACAGGGCAGGCTTTTGCGAAATCCAGTGACGCGAAGTATCAGAAGATCGCGCAGCGGATCGCGGACGCGACGGATACGGAAGTAGTCAAGACGATCAGGTGGGGCGCAAGGACGACGGCGGGCGTCGTTACTTCTTCCGTGGAGACAAAGGCGGAGGTCAGATTGCCCGCCGGTTCGAATGTGACTGTCGTGCAGCGAGACTACCATGCCCAGAATGGTGTCAGCCAGTGTATGACGGCCGATGGAACAACCTGTTATATCGCCAATAAGTTCCTGTATTTCGCGCAGCCGCTTGCGACCGGCGCGCAGGGAGATTATTCCGAAGAAACCAAAGAGGCATATGTGAACGGGCAGAGCATCCCGAGCACCACGGATACCATGATCTGGATCAGCCTGGACAAACAGCGGGTGAATGTGTTTAAAGGATATAAAAAGAACTGGGAGCTGGTCAACACCTTCCCGTGCTCTACCGGAAAAGCCGATGCGCCGACGCTGGATATCACCTTTAAGAAGAAATATGTGGTGCAGAAGAAGGCGCTTGTTGTAAACGGGCTGATGTATTATACCTTCTTTTATGGAAGCGGCATTCACAAGTGGCCGGGAGGCGGCATTGAAGCGATCGGGAAGGTTCCGCTGTCCCACAGCTGCGTACGCGTCCAGGAAAAAAATGCCCAGTGGATCTTTGATAATAATAATGTTCCCGTGGGTTCGAGAGTATGGATCTGGTAAGGACGAAACGGGATTGTCTCAACAGGTTGTTATCGTTGCCGCCAGGGCACAACGGCAGGTTACCATACAGACATGGTTCATGAACGACGCAGGGATGCGCAGTTGATTTGTCTGAGTAAAGTGGTGAGCAAAGTGTTTACGCAAAGGCAAGCCTTTATGGCTTGCCTTTTTTGAGGTTTTCCCTTAGTATATGTATGGCAATTTTTGATTTCTTATTGATGGAGGTCTTAGTATGAGCAATAAAGGAAAGAGCAAAGCAGCAGACCGAATCGCTGCTCTGCTTGACGAAAGCAGTTTCGTTGAGATCGGCT
>CAMORF010000205.1 GCA_946623485.1 uncultured Clostridia bacterium | reverse complement strand
CTGCGCTTTATTTATTAGCACTCTTTGTATCTGAGTGCTAAATCACGATACACATCATAACAGAAAAAAAGAATTATGCAACCCCTGCGGATATGCATAATTCTTTTCACTTCTTTGCTCAGCTCTTTTTTTCTCTTTTTTTCTCTTTTTTTCTCGCTCTGTGAATTTTTTGTGTCATCCCGGCGGTGTGCAGCCGACTTTGCCGGCGGCTATGTCCAGATCCGGAAGTACCGGACAAACAGGATACATCCTTCCGGAATTCAGCCTTCCTTGTCCTTGCGCAGCTGCTCCAGCTGTGCATAGACTGCGTCATTCATCACCTTGATGTAGGTTCCCTTCATGCCTGAGCTTTTGGACTGGATCACGCCCGCGCTTTCAAACTTCCGGAGCGCATTGACAATCACAGACCGGGTAATCCCGACACGGTCCGCAATCCTGCTTGCGACCAGCACGCCTTCCGACCCGTTCAACTCATCAAAGATATGAATAATTGCTTCTAATTCCGAATAACTGAGGGTATTGATCGCGCTCTTTACAACCTGTGTCTTACGGTTCTCTTCCTCACTCTCCTCGCTCTGGGAACGCATCATCTCAAGCCCGACGACCGTGGTTCCATACTCGGACAGGATGATGTCATCAATCTCATACGGCTGCCTGGTGCGGTACATAAAGACCGTTCCAAGCCGTTCCCCCGCGATGTCAATCGGATTGACGATCGCCTGGTACATGTGGATCTCCTCCCCGGTAAACCCAAGGGTCTCAAGATTCACATTCTCTTTGGTGGACAGAATCGCAAGAAAGCGCTCATTCAGCATGGCATCGATAAATGCGCCTACCTCGTTTGAGATCAGCCCGCCCAGCTCGCTGACCTCCTGCGTCGTGCTTGAACCAAGGATCTTCCCTTTTCTGCTGATCACCAGTACATTAGAATCCAGAATGTCCGTCAGAATGTTGCAGATATCATTAAACACGACCTTCCTTGAATTGTTATTGTGCAATAACTGGCCGATCTTCCTCGTCTTATCGAGAAGCTGTACACTCATAACTGCCTCCTGTATCAAAAGAGCCCAGGCATTACTGCCTGGTATGAACTGTGCATCTCCCCGTGATGCCGCAACTGATATTCCCGCAGGTATGCCCTGCAGCGCCATCCCCATATTGGCACTGCGCAAGCATGAATTTTCTGTAAATTCATCATATCACAAGATTAAAGAGAATTCCATGCCTCAATTTCACACAAGAAATCGAATTTATTCGATTTTCTTGTGCTATTTCAACGAACATATTCCGTGAAGCTTCTAATTGGTTTCCCAATCCCTACTGTTCACAGTTCTCTTTTCAACATGCAAAATCCCCGTCACAATGTGCAGATTTCCCTTCGCTTCACGGCAGATCCCGACCTGTCACCTCATACCTTAATCATCCTCCGCCTCGCACGAGTAGCCGCAGGTACTGTTCTGGCAAACAAGCTTATCCCCCTTATAAGCCATCCATCCGCCGCACTTTTCGCACCGCACTTCACTCGGCCTGGCCCAGGAGATGAAATCACACTCCGGGTTCTCGCACCCGAAGAACTTTCTTCCCCTGCGGGACCTTCTGCGTATGACCTCGCTGCCGCACTTCGGGCATTTCACGCCGATCTTTTCAAAGAACGGCTTTGTATTGCGGCATTCCGGAAACCCGGGGCAGCCCAGGAATTTTCCATGAGGACCATATTTGATGACCATGTTCCGGCCGCATTTATCACAGACGACATCCGTCTCCTCATCCGCGATCGTGACTTTTCCAAGCGTTTCCTCCGCCTGCTTTACCTCCCGGTCCAGGTCAGGATAGAAGTTCCGCACGATCTCCTTCCACTCCATCTTTCCCTCGGCAACCAGGTCGAGAAGAGATTCCATGTTCGCGGTAAACGCAATGTCATCCACCTCCGGGAAGGAGCTCTTCATGATCGAATTCACCGCTTCCCCAAGTTCCGTCATGAACAGGCTGCGCCCTTCCTTCGTGACATAATGGCGCGCAAGCAAGGTGGAAATGGTCGGTGCATAGGTGGAGGGCCGCCCGATCCCTTTTTCTTCCAGGGTATGCACGAGGGATGCCTCTGTAAAATGTGCCGGTGCCTGCGTAAAATGCTGCTGCTTCCGGATTGCCGCGAGGCTGAGTGTGCTGCCTTCCGTCAATGCTGCAAGGCCTGCGATATTCTTCTCTTCCTCTGCCCCGCTCTCCTCATAAACCGCGCGGTATCCGTCAAACAGCTGCCGTGAAGTTCCAGTCGTGAAGAGATAATCCCGGCCCGCCTTTGCAGTAATCCTGATCTGCAGCGTCTCAGACCTGGAGGGCGCCATACGGCTTCCGACAAACCGCTTCCAGATCAGCTCATACAGGCGGAATTGTTCCCTCGTCAGGGCTTCCCTGACTGATTCCGGATCAATGGTAACATCAGTCGGGCGGATCGCCTCATGCGCGTCCTGGATCCGGGGGCCTTCCGCCTCTCCTGATCCCCCACGCTTCAACCCCGTATTGTCCGCAGAAACTGAGGCTGCGCGCGCCCCGGATGCCTCTGCTGCCGCCTGCGCGGTTCCCCCGGAAACCACCGTTGCCGCCTGTGCATTCTCCCCGGAAGCCTCCGCTGCCGTCTGCGCATTCTCCCCGGATGCCTCCGCTGCCGTCTGCGCATTCCCTCCGGCGGTTTCTGTGCCCGCTTTCTTTCCATAGGTGGAATACTCCGGGCCATACTGCTGCGTAATGTAGGCATCCGCAGCTGCGGCTGCCTCTTCAGAGATCCGGGTGGAATCCGTCCTCAGATAGGAGATAAGCCCGACCGTGCCGCGGCCCTTTCCCTTCAGGTCTACGCCCTCATAAAGCTGCTGGGCAACCAGCATGGTTCTCTGGGTGCTGAAATTCAGCGCGCGGGCAGCTTCCTGCTGCAGCGTGCTGGTGGTAAATGGAAGCGGCGGCTTTTTGCTCCGCTCTCCTTTTTTCACTTCCGTCACCGTGTACGCGGCATCCTGCAGCGCATCCACAATCTCCTGCGCCGAAACGCTATCCGGAATGGCCGTCTTCTTTGCCGCATCCGCCGCCCCGTAATACTGCGCGGTAAGGCGCTTTGCCCCCTCGGCCGGCAGGAGATCTGCTTCGATCGTCCAATACTCCTGCGGGACAAAAGCCGCGATTTCCGCCTCTCTGTCCGCGATGATCCTGAGCGCTGCCGACTGTACCCTGCCGGCACTCAGGCCACGCTTGATCTTCGCCCACAGCAAAGGGCTGATCCGGTATCCCACCATACGGTCAAGGATGCGTCTGGTCTGCTGGGCGTCCACCATATCCATATCAATCTGGCGTGGATGCTTCAGTGCTTCCTTCACCGCATTCTTTGTAATCTCATTAAATGTAATCCGATAGGTTTTCTTCGGGTCCAGGCTCAGCGCTGCCACAAGATGCCAGCTGATCGCTTCCCCCTCACGGTCAGGGTCCGTCGCAAGGAATACTTTATCCGACTTCTTTGCTTCCTTACGCAGCGCGGCAAGCACCTCCCCCTTTCCGCGAATGGTGATGTACTTTGGCTCATAATCATGCTCTGCGTCAAACCCAAGCTGGCTCTTCGGCAGATCCCGGACATGGCCTGCTGATGCCATGATTTTATAGTTTGAATTCAGAAACTTCCGGATCGTCTTCACCTTTGTCGGCGACTCTACGATCACAAGGTAATGTGCCATGTATCATGTTTCCTTTCTTAAGGTCGGATCCTGCCTCCTGCACGAATCCGCTGGAAAACCAAAACTGTATTCTACAGCTCCCTGTCCATCGCAGTTTCCTGCCTATCGCAGCTCCCTGTCTATCGCAAGAATGCTCTCACGTACCAGCCGGCAAAACACTTCCCCCACCCGGTCAGCTGTTTCCTGCACTTCCTCCTGGGTCTGCTTCTGCCTGCTGAACCCTGCTGCCATGTTTGTAATGCAGGAAATCCCGCAGATCCGCATGTTCATATGATTTGCCGCGATTGCCTCAACCACGGTACTCATTCCGCAGGCGCTTGCCCCAAGGCTTTTCAGCATCCGGATCTCAGCCGGTGTCTCAAAGGACGGCCCGGTCAGCTGGGCATAGATCCCCTCCTTCAGCTCAATCTTCTCCCGCGCTGCAGTCTGACGGATAATTTCCTGAAGTTCCAGGTCATAGACATTGGACATATCAGGAAAGCGGGTACCCAGCTCCCCGATGTTCTGCCCCACAAGAGGATTCGGGACAAAACAGGAGATATGGTCTGTAATCATCATCAGCATCCCCGGATGAAACCCGTCGCCAAAGCCTCCTGCCGCGTTGGTCAGGAACAGCACCCTGGCGCCCATCAGCCCCATCAGGCGCTCCGGGAGAACCACATCCGTGATGTCATATCCTTCGTAAAAATGAATCCGTCCCTGCATCAGCACAATGGGAACGTCTTCAAGATATCCGAACACAAACTGTCCGGCATGCCCCGGAGCCGTGGAGACAGGAAACCCTTCAATCCGGGAATAAGGGAGTGTTGCCTTGACCTCCACCTCGCGGGCAAATGTCCCGAGGCCAGACCCCAGCACCAGTCCAATCCTGGGCTGAAAGTCAACCTGTTCCTGATAGCACCTATATGCATTCATCAGTTTTTCATAAACCTGGCTCATCGTGCATGTTCCTCTCAACTTCAACTTTTTTGAGCAGATCCTTAGGATCTGTTACAGAATAACTTGTACATCTGACTTGTCCAAACGC
>CAMORF010000204.1 GCA_946623485.1 uncultured Clostridia bacterium | reverse complement strand
GTCATCGAACGAGGCATCTGTGAATGAGTCTTCTGGAAATGAGCCTTCGCTTGCGGATCAGCTCTTTGAGGTGCTGCGGCTTGCGGATGAGAAGCTTCCGGGACTTCTGGCGGAAAAAACGAATGCGGACCGGTTTGGCATCGGCTCTGTGATCTTTGCGGTGAAGCCGGGAGATGGTTCTGCGAGAGAGCAGGCGGCATCCTGCCAGAAGGTATTAGGCGGATGGGCGAACATTGCATTCCAGTATGCGACGAAACGCTATCGCTCGAACCTGATTAACTGGGGCATGCTGCCGCTCGTGATCGAGGAAGGCGAATTGCCATTTGGAAATGGCGACTGGATCCTGCTGCCGGATATCCGTGCGGCAGTGCTGGAGAAACGTGATAAGATCATGGGCTTTGCGGCAGCAGGCGGTACGCTGAAGACGATCTGGATGACGCTTGGTGAACTGACAGACCGTGAACGGCAGATTATCGCGGCCGGATGCCTGATCAACTACAACCGCAGTACATTGCAGGCGGATGCGTGACCGGCGATAGGCGCATGGCGTCACAGCCATGTGCCTGATCAGCTACAACCGCAGCGGATTATAGGTTGGATAGCTCGTCTTATTTTGCTAAGAGGAGATATTGTTCGAAAATTATAAACATAACAACCAATTATAATAATAAATAAAAATATCTTTCAATTATTTTTTGAAAAAAGGGGTTGACAACCCAGGGGCGTTTTGCTAAACTTGTTTCATCAAGCAACACCAATAAACGAAAGGGGGGCCAGTCCATTGGTAATTTTGAAAGAACCGCAGCAGATGTGTCAGTATGACAAAGGCAGAGCGGAAGGTCCCTGCACGAAAGTCTCTTGAGAGAGTATCCTGAAGAATCAGCAAGACAGATTCTGATCGGAGCTTAGTGGATATCCTCCGGAGCACCGGAAGCTTGTCATATTGACCGGATTACCTGCCAGAGGGCTCAGGGAAGCCCGAGAAGATTGAATCGATGAGTGAAGCGTTTGTAACTGCGAAACATAAGCTACTGCGAAACATTTACAATCATTCATGAAAGCGAGGTTTTCTGAATTCTGATACCGTCCCTGACGAGAAAGGGGAACGGGTTATGATATCCAGGAAGAAAGATATCTGAAATCCTAAAAGTACATAGTTGCTATTGATATATAGAATAGAGATACTATTAATTTTAGAGCGGCGCTGTGAAAGGCAGCACCTTAAGATATAAAGAAGCAGGGTTAGAAAACTCCGATCATAGATTACAATTTCATAAAAATGATGCGGCCGGCGGTTGATCCGCCGGTCGCTTTTTGAGTATGCTGACTGCCTTATGAGCATGCCGCCTGCGTTTTTGGGTACTCTGGTACCCTTGTGGCTTGTTTTATGGAAAATGCAGTGTTCGCGTGTGTCCGTTGCGACTTCCAGATGAACGTGATATATTATGCTATAAAAGTATGACGGAGGATAGCCTGGGAAGGCTGCAGGCCGTCCCGGGGAGGGATTCAGACGATGAAGATTATCATAGTAGGCGGCGGAAAGGTCGGAGAGACGCTCGTCGCCAATTTGTGCAGTGAAGGGCATGATATCACGGTGATCGACCGCGACGATAAAACAGTAGACCAGCTTTGCGACCGTTACGATGTCATGGGCTTCAGCGGGAACGGCGCAAGCTACACGATCCTGGAAGAGGCGGATATTGAACATGCGGACCTTGTGATCGCGGCAACAGGGCACGATGAACTGAACCTGTTTGTCTGCCTTCTGGCAAGAAAAGCCGGCAACTGCCAGACCATTGCCAGGGTTCATAATCCGGAATATAACCGCGCGATGAACCTGATTAAGGAAGAGCTGGGCCTGGCCCTGGTCATTAACCAGGAGTTTGCGGCAGCACAGGAAGCGGCGCGGGTGCTCCGTTTTCCATCGGCGATTGAGATCAACACATTCGCCAAGGGGAAAGTGGAGCTTTTACATTTCCGGATCCCGCAAGGCTCTGTGCTGGACGGAATGGATCTGTATTCGATGCACGAGGAACTGAATTGCAACGTCCTGGTGTGCACTCTGGAGCGGGAGGGCGATATGGTGATCCCGCAAGGAAATACCGTGCTGGAGGCGGGAGATGTGATCTCCATCGTAGCGCCGCTGGAGGAGCAGGAACGTTTCTTCACGAGGATCGGGCTGGAGACACATGCGGTGCGCAATGTGATGATCATCGGCGGAGGAGATGTGGCGCTGTATCTGGGCAGGATGCTGCTCAACAGCGGAATCCAGGTCAAGATCATAGAAAAACATCTGAAGCGGTGCGAAGAGCTGGCAGAGCTTCTTCCGAAAGCCACGATTATCCATGGGGATGGCTCGGACAAGGAGCTGCTTGAGGAAGAGGGAATCCATTCGACGGAGGGCATGGTCTGCCTGACGGGAATCGATGAAGAAAATGTGGTGTTGTCTCTGTTTGCGAAAACCTGCGGCGTGCGCAAAATCATCACCAAGGTCAACCGTGTCGCGTTTGAGGAGGTTTTTGAAAGCCTCAACCTTGACACGATGATCTCTCCAAAGAACATTACCGCAGAGCTGATTGTGCAGTATGTCAGGGCGATGCAGAACTCTTTCGGAAGCAATATCGAGACGCTGCACCGCATGATGGATGACCAGGCGGAAGCACTGGAATTTTCAATCCGCGAGAACTTTACACAGACAGATATTCCGTTAAGCAAGCTGTCCCTCAAGCCTGGCGTGCTGGTCGGCGCGATCTACCGCAACGGCAGGTTCATCCTTCCGCGCGGCGCGGACGTGATCCGGCATGGGGACACGGTATTGATTATTACAACCATCAAAGGCATGAATGACATCAGCGATGTATTCCGTTGACAGGGGTGATGGGAAATGAATTTTGCGATGATTTTCCGCATCCTTGGCTGGATGCTGATGTTTGAAGCTGCATTTATGGCTCCCTCCGGGATCGTCGCGGCGGTTTACCGGGAAGGGGATGTTGTCTGGCTGATCGCTTCCATGGGTCTGTGCCTTGCGGTTGGCGCGCTTATGGTGCTGGTGAGCCGTCCGAAAAACAAGAGGATCTACGCAAGGGAAGGAAGCGTGATCTGCGCCCTGGTCTGGTTTTTGTACAGTATCCTGGGAGCGCTTCCGTTCCGTCTGTCCGGGTATATCCCGAATATGTTTGACGCGGTGTTCGAGACAGCTTCCGGCTTTACGACGACGGGCGCGTCCGTGCTTTCCGATGTGGAAGCACTGCCCCACTGGCTGCTGTTCTGGAGGTCATTTACCCACTGGGTCGGCGGTATGGGAATCCTGGTATTCGTCATGGCTGTCATACCTCTGGCGGCAGGCGGCAGCACGATGTATCTCATGAAGGCGGAAAGCCCCGGGCCGAGCGTGAAGAAGATGGTTCCGAAGGCCGGACAGACGGCAGGAATCCTGTATAAGATGTATTTCGCCCTGACGGCGATGGAGCTGGTGATCCTGATGATTCTCGGGATGCCGCTGTTTGACACTCTGTGCCTGACGTTCGGGACTGCAGGAACGGGCGGGTTCGCGGTGCTGAATTCCGGCTGTGCTTCTTATACGGTTGCGCAGCAGGTGGTCATCACCATCTTCATGATCCTGTTCGGAACCAACTTTTCGGTATACTATCTTGTCATTACCGGACATATCAAAGATGTGCCGAAGGTATCGGAAGCGATGACATATTTTTCCGTCATCGGAGTCGCCATCGCGCTGATTACCGTTTCCATCAACCATATGTACCCGAGTACGCTGCTTGCATTGAAGGATGCGGCGTTCCAGGTTGGTTCGATTATTACGACCACCGGCTATTCCACGGCAGATTTTGATCTGTGGCCATCCTTCAGCAAATGGGTGCTGGTGCTTCTGATGTTCTGCGGGGCGTGTGCCGGTTCCACGGGCGGCGGGATGAAGGTTTCGCGCCTGCAGGTGGCGGTGAAGACAGTGATCAAGGAGCTGGATAACGCGATCCATCCGAATAATGTACGCAAGATTAAGTATGACGGGAAGCCTCTGGAGCATTCTGTGCTGCGTGGGATCAATGTATTTATCGTTGCGTATTTCATGGTGATGGCGGTCAGCATCCTTCTGATTTCAGTGGATGGATTCGACCTGGAGACAAACTTTACGGCAGTCGTGGCGACGCTGAATAACATCGGACCTGGCTTGAAGGGGGTCGGGCCGACCTCGAACTTCAGCGGCTATAGTGCATTTTCCACCTGCATCCTGATCTTTGACATGATTGCGGGCAGGCTGGAGATCCTTCCGGTGCTGGTGCTTCTTTCCGTGCATACCTGGAAGGATGGGGATTTGTTCACAAGGCCGATGAAGAGCAGGCGGCGGACGAGGAAGGCGGACGAGGCTCTGCTGGATGAAGGGTTTTGATTTGAAATAATAATAACGGGGTAACGGAATGGACAAGAGAGAATATCAGGAAAAACTGCAGGAGATCAACCGTTTGATCGCAGCTGAGGATTATGAGGGGGCTGCGCAGATTGCGGACTCCATTGACTGGAAAAGGGTCCGGAATGTGCAGACATTGGTGATGATCAGTGAGGTATATGAGGCCCTCGAACGCTACGATGACAGCAAGGTGCTGCTTCTTCGTGCCTACCGGCGCAGCCCGCTGGGGCGTACGGTGCTGTACCGGCTGGTGGAGTGCTGTATCAGGCTGCGTCAGTTTGACCAGGCAATCGAATATTATTCGGAGTATGTCCAGGCTGCCCCGCATGATAACAATAAGTATA
>CAMORF010000203.1 GCA_946623485.1 uncultured Clostridia bacterium | reverse complement strand
AGCCTGTCATTGTAATTCTTCTGGGCCTGCATCAGGCAGACTGCCATGATCAGGACAAACAGAAGGAGCAGGCCGCTCATCATATCCGAATAGGACCGCCATATATTATGGCTGCCCTCATCGTTCATTTTCCTTCGGTTGACTATCTTCACGTATGACCCCCCGTTTTCCCCGAAACCACGAAACAGCGGTTGTCTCATCCATATATATGATTAAAGTGCAAAAATCAATCACATAACTTAAAATAATCTGATCATCTTATTGCTTTACAGTTCCTTAACGGGAGAAGAATCCCCTGCGGCGGGGCGCGTCTCCCCTGCGCCCGTCATAGTCCTCTTCCATCATCGAAGCACGCCTGTCCTGTGCTTCCAACAGCCCGATCACGCGGTCAAGCTGCTGCTGTGTCAAGGCGTTTCCTTCCCCCATCTCCGCCTGGCTCAGGCGCTCCGCCCGGGCCTGGAAATTCGAAACAGTCTGGCTGTTCATCTCCGTCAGCCTGGTCATTCTCGACAAAACCTGCGTCATATAATCCGTAAATTCCCTCAGGTTCGCCTGCTGTGTCTGCATCTGCGCGGACAGCTCGCTCTGGGACTGGCGGATCTGGTCCATATACTCCGAAGCAGCCTTCAGGTATTCCGCCTGCGCGGCTCTTCCGGCCTCCAGTGACTCCACTGTATTCGCATTCATCTTCGAGATCTGGTCGGTCATGCGGATATTGGCATCGTTCATCACAGCAAGCCCTTCCGACAGGTCGGAGTTGTTTGCCTGCACCGTGGCAAGGCTCTTGGTGTACTGCTCACTCAGCTGCGCCAGCTCTACCATCTTATCCGCCACATCATCATTCATGTTGATCAGATGCTCCATCTGCTGGGTCATCTTCACATTCAGGTCGCTGGTTTCAACGATCCCATCCATTGCATGCCGCATGTCTGTCACGAAGGTGGCCAGGTTCTGCTCCTGTTCATTCATCGCATTCAGCGCCTTGACAACGACATCGGAGGAAGCCTCCATAGCCAGCGCCATGCGGGTCTCGCCTGCCATCACATCCGTCTGGAACTGCTCCTCCGCTTTCGCCATAAACTCCAGATGATCCTTCTGCGCCTGGTTCGCCTCATTCAGGATCTTGCGCATCTCAATGAATTCCGCAAAAAACTCCTGCTTCATCGTTTTGGCGACACGCTCAGCGATCGTCTCCAGAAGCTTTTCCTGGTTCATGGTCACCGTATCCGTGAAGTCATCCATGGTCTTGTCCAGATGCGCCACCATCGGTGCAATGGAGGAAGCAAGGCTCTGGGAAACTTCCTTCGCCAGATCCTTCTGCATCTGCTGCATGAGCTTTGTCTGGGAATTCTGGTTCGCGATGATATGGTTCATCGCCGTGGCATCCGTCGGCGGAACCACGCTGGTATAGTAGGCATCCAGGAACCGGTCCAGAGTCTCTGACACAGACGTCAGTGTGCCGCGCAGCCAGTAGGAAAATGCAAGCGACAAAGACAGGCCGTAGATCGAGGTCACGAATGCCACCTTGATTCCGTCAATCAGAGATTCCACGGAACTGGACATCGCCTCGTAGCTTGCGGGATTGAATCCCCGAAGGCCCAGGACAAGTCCCATGAAGGTGCCCAGGATTCCCAGGCTGGTCAGAATGTCCGGCACCATCTCTGCGAGTCGGCGGTGAGTATAATTGTTAATCTCATACTCACCGATATAGTCCCCGATATCCGTCGGGCTGTTGGTCTTATGCAGAAATGTCAGGTATTCCTGATATTTCCCATCCAGGTATGGAACGCCGAACAGCGTCGAACCCTGGCTGGTAATGGAAGACATCGTCCCGCCGCTCTGGGCAATCTGGCGCATCTTGTTTGTTGCCCGTTCCAGCCCGGCCCGGGTCTGGAGCAAGCGTGAAAAACTGATCCCCAGGCCGACCGCCATGATGACCAGCATAACCACCAGAAAGCACAGGTTGTAAATAATGTTGGTAAAAGCAGAATCCAGTGTCAGCCATGTGATCAGGCCGCATACCCCGGCCGCGAGCAGGCCAACAATGACGTTGGAGGTTTTTCTCATGATATGTTCCCCTTATCCCGTGATCGACGTGATTCGATACATCCCCTTGAAATGATACTATGATATATTAGTATAATCCGTCTGCATGTTCAAATGCAACCCCTGAATTTTCTATCATTTCTATCATTTTCCATCAATTTTCTATCCTGTCAGGAGCCTGGTATTTGAAAAACCGCCGCCCGTAAGCCGGGCGGCGGTTTTCCTTCCTGAATTCAAATTATGCCCAATATCTCATTCCATGATCTTTCACACGGCTTTTCACGTAATCAAGATCTGAGATAATAATGCCAAGTCTTGAGTTTGCGGCGTGTACCACTTTACCGTCTCCAATGTAGAGCGCTACATGGGATGCATAGTTGGTGCTTCCATAGAAGACAAGGTCGCCGGGTGCCAGCTGTGCATCGCTGATCACGGTGCCTTTCTTATAACCAAGCTTCTGATAAGCCTCAGACGGTCCCTTCATCTGGTCGTCAGCGACACGCAGGAGCTGGATGCCGAAATTGCCAAAGATGGTATAGCAGAACCCGGAGCAGTCAGCCCCTTTGGTAAGGCTCGTCCCACCATATACATAGGGATTGCCGACATACTGCTGCGCGTATTCCGCAATGGCCGCGCCTTTTCCACCGGCAGCAGATACCGTGGAAGCATCCTTTGTCCCGGAGATATGTCCATCCTCAGCAAGCGTGTAAGTAACTCCGCTGACCGTCACGGTGGTATTCGTCTGCAGGACGCCTTCCGTATTGAAATAGTACTTAGCCGATCCGATTGTCTGGATTCCGGTCAGCGCCGCGCCGTCCGTGCCGGCGTAATAGGACTTGCTGTCAATCTTCACCCACTGGCTGGCAAGCAGTTTCCCGTCTGCCCCATACAGATAATACTTGCTGCCCGACTGTTTGATGCTGGCCTTCGGGGCAGAGGCAGCGCTCATGCGCACGCCCTTGTCATCTACATACCACTGGTCACCGATGTACTTGTTCGTTGCCATGTGGCAATCGCTCTCGAAGTAATAGTAGTTGCCGCCGATCTGGATCCATGTGTCATGGACGGCCTTTCCGTTCATCGCGAAGTAATAGTAAACGCCATCCGCCTTTCTCCTGGCATTGACGACCATCTTCCCGTTGTTCTTCCGGAAGAAATAAATATCGTTCCCGATTTTTGTAAGGCCTTTTGCAAGCTTGCCTTCCGAATCCGCGTAATAACTCTTGTTTTTATACTGGAAGAGGATTCCACTGTAGACAACCCCCCTGCTGTCCGTGATATACAGATTCCCGGAAGCGTCCTTCAGCTTTCCCTTCAAAAGCTGACCGTCAGTCGTGGAAAAATAATATAGCTGGCTGCCGATCCGGGTGAGGCCCTTTGCCTTTTCCCCATTATCCTTCACGTAGTAAACCTGGCCGATCCACTGACTGAAGAGCACTCTTCCATCGGATGACGCATAATACTGCTTGCCATCGTACGTTGTAACCCATCCGTTCACCTGCATGACACCGGACGCATCAAAATAATAATAAGCCCCATTGATCTGCTGCAGGCCCTTCAGATAAGTCCCGTTCTCCGTCTTATACATCGTGGCGGAGCCATTCTTCACAAAATCAGCCTGCACTGTTCCCACACAGAACAACATCAGCAGAAACGCAAACAATGCGGCTCCGGTCAGACGCTTCTTCATTACTTGTACCCCCATTGTCTTATCTGGATCTCAAATCTCTATCCAACTCGTCCGGAAGTCTTTAAAACTTTAGGCGTTAAATTACAAAACTGTTACATTTGTTTTAATATTACTCGCATGACCATAGGCTGTCAAGATATGTTATGATACTTCTTGTCGATTCTTATCTAAATTTGTCAGTTTTATCATGACAGGCAGGCGCCTTGCAGCCGGAAGGGAGCGTTTTATGAAAATCGGATTTATCGGATGCGGCAACATGGCAACGGGAATGATCAGGGGGATCCTTTCTTCCGGCTTTTCAACGAGAGAAGACCTGGCTGCTTCCGCGCGCACGGAAAAGACGCGGGAAAGCATCCAGCGCGAACTGGGGATTCTCTGTGCGTCAAACGAAGCGGTTGCTGCCGGGTCTGATCTGCTGGTTCTGGCTGTGAAGCCGCAGATGTATGCCGAAGTCATTGCCGGCATCCGGGACTTCGTCCGGGATTCCGCCCTCATCGTGTCAATCGCGCCGGGAAAGAGCCTCGCATGGCTTTCCGGGCAGTTTGGGCGTGAACTGAAAATTGTGCGGGCCATGCCCAACACCCCCGCGATCGTCGGGGAAGGAATGGCCGGGATCTCGCCAAACAGCCTTGTCACGGAAGCGGATCTTCGCCTCGTGCTGGCTTTGTTTGGGAGCTTCGGGAAAGCGCTTGCGGTTCCGGAGCACCTTCTGGATGTGGTTACCGCCGTCTCAGGAAGCTCCCCGGCTTATGTATTCCTGTTCATCGAAGCCATGGCGGACGGGGCTGTCGCGCTTGGGATGCCCCGCGCGCAGGCTTATGAATGTGCGGCGCAGGCTGTTCTTGGTTCCGCAAAGATGGTCCTGGAATCCGGGATGCACCCGGGGCAGCTCAAAGATATGGTCTGCTCGCCGGGCGGCACGACCATCGAGGCCGTCCGCGTCCTGGAAGAAAAAGGACTTCGCTCCGGCGTGATCGAAGCAGAGCTTGCCTGCGCAAGGAAAGCCCGGGAGATGTAAGAAACTGTCCGGGAGAT
>CAMORF010000202.1 GCA_946623485.1 uncultured Clostridia bacterium | reverse complement strand
AGGATCGTCCGCCGCCTTATCGGCTCAGAGTGAAGCCGTTGCCGCCTACGGACGAATAACAAGTATCAGGCGGTGGCGTTTACTGTGATTTGCAGCTCTTCAATCCGGATGTAGATGCCAGGCATCTCTGACCAGAACTTTTCCACTACTTCCCGGCACACCCTCGCGTCGTCTGTCCAGAAGCCCACGTCAGTCATGCAGTCCTTGAGCAGCTTCTGCAGGTTGTCAGTATCTGGTTTGGTGATCCGGTATTCGCCGTTTTTGTGCTTGCCGGCGACCGGGAAGCACCACTTCACCGTAAGCTCCAGCGGAGCATCAAGCTTCGTTTTCGGTCTGTGCTGGCTCAGATATGCGCGGAGCTTCTTCCTGGCACTCATCAGCCCTGCCGGTTCATAGAACACCGGCTTCCCGTTTACCACATGCACCTGCTTCTCCTGGTGCGTTACTGTCGGCGGATCCATTGCCATAAAAAATGCGATCACTTTTTCATCGCCTCCTTCAGTTTCTTCAGGGCCAGTGTCCTGCTTGCTACACTATCGCCAAATGGAATATGCCAGTCCTCCACGATATACCAATGCATAACTGTTAATGCTACATGCTCATTCGGCCAGTGAAAGGTACGCACCTGATCCTCCACGATTAATGCACAATTATCTAAATCATATCTCCACCATGATCTTTCAAGATCGGAATCATGTTTCCACTCGTACCATCCGTTTTCTGTATTCCTGTAATCATCGAGGAATGCAATCCGCTCTTTGTCATTTTTCAAATTTTTCAAATCCATCTTCTTCCTCCTCGTACCCCTCGCGCGGCATGTCCTTGTCTGTGGGAGGGACGGGTGGGTGTGCCGATGCACCCACCCTCCCGTCTCCCCACGGACATAGGGACCGTATGTATGTAATACATACATCGTCCGCCCCTACCCTCGTCCATAGGGACACACGTGGGACAGCAACGTCTGTCCCTATAGGGACGCACGTGGCTGACAACGTCCGTCCCTACCTCCGAGATAGGGACGCACGACGTGTGTCCACGTCCGTCCCTATACGGACGCACGTTAGGGTTCACGTGCGTCCCTACCTTCAATCTTCCTGTCCATCCGTACCTTTTGTTCGTTTTAAATATAATTTTTGGTCTTCTTTATTTACAAACGATGTGAACTTTTTCTTATAATCCGACCTTGATCTTCTGCCATTTCCAAACCATCTTTTTATTGTATCTATTGAAACTCCTATCTGCTCTGAAATATCAATTGCTGATGCCACTCCGTCTTTTTCCAGTCCTTCAAATGCAATTTCTATTTGATTAATTTGATCTGCTTTTTCCTTTTTTGCTTTCTCTTTTCTTTTCTCAATCATTGTTTGATAACTGCTTTTTTCATATTCTGGATCTATATCCTGCAATGCTCCGGAAACATCAGAATAATGAATCGGATACCGGAACCATAGATTGACTGGATCGAACTTCCGGAATTCCCTCAGCGTCCCGTCAATCCTCCATGCGGTCATGGCATTTACATCCATGGTCTCCCGCTCTAACTGGTTTCGCAGATTCTTCATCTGCCATTCATCCAGATTGTTTTCACAGTATGCGATCAGGTGCTTGCTGTTCAGCAGGTCGTCTTCCCCGAGATCGTTCTGCCACTTCCAGTGCGCATCAAGGTAAACCCTGCATACATTGCACAGCCCCTTGTTGAGCTGCTGCTCCATCAGCTCCGGGGTCGTTTCCAGCTCTATGAGGTCAATCACGGCATCCGGATCCCTGGCGAATACCCCCGATCCGGAAGCGCGGTCGATGGCTTTTTTGTTCCCCTGGGCTCCTTTGCTGTGATGATGGCAATAGATCACAGCGCATTTCAGTTCTGTGCAGACCAGGTCAAACTGATTGCAGAACCTGGCCATCTGATCGGCGCTGTTCTCATCACCAGTAATAACCTTGTAGATCGGGTCGATGATGATAGCTTTGTAGCCTTTTTTTGACGCCCTGCGGATCATCTTCGGTGCCAGTTTATCCATTGGCACCGACTTGCCGCGCAGGTTCCAGATGTCGATGTTGCTCAGGTGCCCCGGATGCCATCCGCATGCCTCATACACATCCTTGAACCTGTGGAGGCAGCTGACTTTGTCCAGCTCCAGGTTCACGTATAAAACACGTCCCATGGCACATTGCCATTGGCCAAGCCACTTTTTTCCTTCGGCGATTGCAATTGTCAGCTCTATAAGCATGTAGGATTTCCCGGCTTTCGACGGCCCGGAGATCAGCATTTTATGCCCCTGGCGCAGCACCCCGTCTATCAAAGCGGGCGCAAGGTCAGGCATGTTGTCCCAGCTTGCCGACAGCTCATCTATATCCGGCAGGTTGTCATTTACAGACTCGATCCAGTCATGCCATTCAGTCCAGCTGCGCTTCCCGATATTGGTATCGATAATGTATTGCTTATTTTCCCCGCGGACGCACCCCGGCATCCTGGACAGCCTTGACGGGTTCCTGTTCTGCGTGTCGATAGTCATGCCGTTCTTTTCGCAGATCTCATAGAGGTAATCGACACGCTTTTTATATTCCGCGTAATTCTCCGCATCGATCCTGACGATCGCATGGAGGCTCTTTCCTCCGGAGTAAACCAGGACCGCCACCGGCAGCTCCATCTCACGAATGATCGCGTTCTGGTGCTCCAGGTCCATGTCATCCGACTCAACCAGCGCGTACCGGAATTCCGTTACGTTCTCGTTTTTGACACCATTTCCATCAAGCGGGTTGAAGCGGATCCATGCGCCGCCGTTCTGGTCGTAGTCCCCGATAACGCTGCCGATGTCGTCGCCGGCCTTCGCCAGCTCCTCAATGATCTGCCCGGCAGTCTTGTTATATATCCCTTTATCCTTGGGGATGTATTTTCCTTTATCATTCTTCCAGGAGCGCGTTACAAAACCGACATTTTCCCCCGGCTCGAACAATGCCTGCAGATAGCGTGTCAGCTCCCTGCCGGGATTCCAGGCAGCCGGTTCTGTGATGGTTTTTCCTTCCAGCCAGTTAGGATCGACCACAACGCCGTCCTGGTCGATCTCAGAATCCCAGTCCAGCTCATACCCGCCGCGATCCGGCTGGAAGCCATGGCTGACGGCCAGATGGAAGATCGTGCCGCCTGTGACAGGATCGGCGTTGCCGTTAAATGTCCGCCACTTCCTCGCACACTCTCCCGGGTGATACCTCCCCGGATCCGACGCGCTCCATCGGTCCCAGTCGTCTGCGGTATAGCCCTCGTGCTTGAGGGCCATGCCTACATCACACCATTCCTGATAACTGCAATCGGACGGGGAGAGGTGCTGTAATATTTCCAATAGGTCCATGTTTCGCGTCATAATGCTTTACCACCCAAGCTCCGCCGGTTCTGCCGCCGGCGGGATGTAATTATGTGGATCAATATCCCTTGGTGTTCTCCATCCATTGCCGGCGATCCGGTCAATCAGGCGCCTGGCCTGCTCAAATGTCCAGGTCCCGACATTTTCAAATCCCCGGTTCTCCAGCTGGCGGATCTGCCTTGGCGTCGCCATGCTGCTTAGCTGGCGCTGCGTGATCTTATCGATCAGCATGTCCGCCTTCCCTGCGCTTTCCACGCCATCAGGATTGATCTGCAGCTTTTCAAGGGTCTGTTTCTGCAGGTCTGTCGGCGGCTGCATGTCCTTCCCGAACGGCGGCACATAATTGACCAGGTCAAGGTCGTGGATCGACATTTCGAACTGCAGCGGGTCCACAAGACGGCTTTTCTTCCGCCGCTGTTCTGCCAGCTTCTTTGCCAGGGCCTCCTCGCGGTCACGCTGCACATCTTCGGACGCCTTGCTTTCCGCAGACTCTATGTCTACAGCCATGCCGGGATCCTTTGCCATGTTCTCTGTCATTTTCTGGGCTATCTCCTGATCCTCGCAGATCAGTGATGCCGGATGGCACAGATCATGGCGGTCTGTCAGCCATAGGAAGTCCAGGAGCAGCAGGTGGTCTTTCCCCTCATGCAGCCGGGTTCCCCTGCCTATCATCTGTGCGTAGAGACTGCGGACTTTTGTCGGCCTTAAGACAATGATGCAGTCCACGGACGGGCAATCCCATCCTTCTGTCAGCAGCATGCTGTTGCACAGGACGTTGTACTTTCCTTCGTCAAAATCCTTCAGGACCTGGGTCCGGTCTTCGCTGGTTCCGTTCACCTCCGCCGCGGAGAAGCCGTGTGCGTTCAGGATGTCCCTGAACTTCTGGGATGTCTTGATCAGCGGCAGGAAAACCACGGTCTTTCTGCTGCTGCAGTATGTCACCATCTCTTCTGCGATCTGCTCCAGATACGGGTCCAGGGCTGTGCTGACTTCGCCGGCTTTGAAGTCGCCCTGTGCTATCCCTACCTGCGTGATATCGATCTTAAGCGGGATCGTCAGCGCCTTGATCGGCGTAAGGTAACCTTCCCTGATCGCTTCCGGAAGCGTGTACTCATATGCGATCTGCTCAAAATACACGCCCAGATCCTTCATATCGCCCCGATCCGGCGTCGCAGTGACGCCAAGTACCTTTGCCCTGGGGAAATGCTGCAGGACCTTCTGGTAGCTGTCAGAGACGCTGTGGTGCGCCTCGTCTATGATGATTGTCCCGAAGTAATCAGCCGGGAATTGCTTGAGCCTCTTCTCCCGCATCAATGTCTGCACGGATCCGACTACAACCCGGTACCACGACCCGAAGCACGAGGAGTCCGCCTTTTCAAGCGCCGATCCCAGTCCGGTGCTCTTCGCCAGCTTGTCCGCG
>CAMORF010000201.1 GCA_946623485.1 uncultured Clostridia bacterium | reverse complement strand
GGTTTCATTTGCCTGGACGGAGGAAGCGGAACCTGAAAATGCTCCTGTCAGCATGGCAATGAGGCATAAAACAGCAGGTGTACGCAGGATATAATATGGTTTGAATTGCATGATGCTCCTCCCCTCCGAACAGATCTCTCTTAACAGGTTCGTCTCCGCATCAGGCGGAGGCGAACCGTATCTCGCCTGGCTTAATACTTTTATGGATGGGAAATCCGACGGCATGAAAGTGGTGAAGCCGGCAAACAATTTGCCCCGTCACCGCGTCGTCACCGAATCTCTGCAGAAAGTGTATCACATCTTGCGGAAAACAGGTATAATGAGGAATTATGAAGGATACGTTTCCATGCAGGAGAACATATATTTATCGTGAAGAAAAGACAGGATGAGCGCAGATGAAGCAGATCAGAACCGTAGATGCCGTGGGGCATGTGCTGTGCCATGACATGACACAGATCATTCCCGGAAAATATAAAGGACCGGCATTTAAAAAAGGACATGTTGTAACCGCACAGGATATTCCGGTTCTTCTCAGTATGGGCAAGGAATCGCTTTATGTCTGGGAGAAGACGGAGGGGATGCTGCACGAGGATGAGGCGGCTGCCGTGCTGCGGGATCTTGCGATGGGGCCGCATATGATTGCCTCTGAACCGAGTGAGGGGAAGATTGAGCTGAGAGCAGCGTGCGACGGTTTGTTTCAGGTAAATGCACAGGCGCTTAAAACCATCAACGCGACGCCCCAGATGATGATTGCGACCCGCTTCGGGAACACGCAGGTCAAGGCAGGTGACAAGCTCGCGGGAACCCGCATCATTCCGCTTGTGATCGAGAAGGAGAAGATGGATGGCCTCGTACAAAGGACGCTTGAAGTGACGGGTGGGGCTCCTGTCCTGGCGCTCCGTCCTTTCGTACACAAGAAGGTAGGGATCGTCACCACAGGGTCTGAGGTGTATCATCACAGGATTGAAGATCAGTTTACGCCTGTACTTCTCCGGAAGCTGGAGGAATATGACACGGAACTGGTGGGCCATGAGACGACGGATGACAGCTATGCAATGACGACGGAAGCGATCTTGTCACTGCTGGATGCCGGGGCGGATGTGATCCTGTGCACTGGCGGAATGAGCGTGGATCCTGACGACCGGACACCGCTCGCAATCCGCAATACCGGCGCTGAGATTGTCACATACGGCGCCCCGGTGCTGCCCGGCGCCATGTTCCTGCTTGCTTATCTGAATGAAACACCCGGCAGAGGCAAGGGTGCTTTGCAGGAAGGCTCCGGCGGAGGAAAGAGTGTTTTGCAGGAAGGCTCCGGCGGAGGAAAGAGTGTTTTGCAGGAAGATCCCGGCAAGAAGAAGGTTATATGCGGCCTTCCGGGTTGCGTAATGTACGCGAAGCGCACGATCTTTGACCTGCTGCTCCCACGGATCATGGCAGATGACCCGGTCAGCGCGGACGAGATCTCCGGACTGGGGGAAGGCGGCCTTTGCCTTGGATGCGAGACCTGCACTTACCCTGCCTGCAGTTTTGGGAAAGGGCGCTTTTGAAACGTGTTCTGCAGCCGGACAGACCGTATCAGCCATGAATGTGACAGCCGGAAATATCGGTAAACTGTCGATTATAGATCAGTGAATTGTCGTTTATAGACCAGTAAACTGATGTTTATAGATCCAAACTGATGTATATAGGTCAGGGAAGATGGACACCGGGAAGGCCGTAAAGATGGAGCTTACGCATTTTGATAAAAACGGGAACGCGGCTATGGTTGATGTTACGCAGAAGGATGTGACGGACCGGATGGCGGTTGCGGAAGGAACCATCCGGGTCAGCGCTGTGTGCTTCCGGAAGATTGCGGAGGGATCGATGAAAAAAGGCGATGTCCTCGGATGCGCCCGCATCGCCGGGATCATGGGAGCAAAGCAGACATCATCATTGATCCCGCTTTGTCATCTCCTGAACCTGACAAAGGTATCGGTTGATTTTGAGCAGGACGCGGAGCATCATTCCATCCGGGTATTCTGCACAGTCCGGTGCAGGGAAAGAACAGGGGTGGAAATGGAAGCGCTGACGGGTGTTTCGGTTGCGTTGCTGACGATCTATGATATGTGTAAGGCGATAGACAAGCACATGGAGATAGGCACAATCCGGCTCCTGCACAAAGAAGGCGGAAAATCCGGCACATTTGATGCAGGCACATTGGATCCTGGACTATTTGATGGCCGCTCATCGGACAGGTGAAACAATATCCGATTTTTTGGGAAAGAGAAGCATAAAGAGAGTATACGAAAATGTGAAAAGAAGGCGTATGTCTGGAAAGTGTACGTTACGCATAGAAAGTAAGTGTACGTTACGCATAGAAAGTAAGAGTACGTTACGCACAGAAAGTAAGAGTACGTTATTCTTATAGAAAGCATTTGTGGCGCTATGTATAGAAAACATACGGAAAGAAAGCGTGAAGGAAACGATATATCATGAATATACTTACAGACCTGGTAAGAAACCCGGTGTTCCTCTCGGCAGGCGGGTCATGGCTTGCAGCCCAGTTATCCAAGATTATCTATGAGACGATCCGTTACGGATTTCATCCGCAGCGCCTGACCGGCGGCGGAGGGATGCCGAGTTCCCATTCGGCGACGGTGACAGGGCTGGTTGTGGGATGCCTTCTGAGCGGAACAGCCAGAAGCCCGGAATTTGCCGTTTCCCTTTTTCTTGCCATGGTTGTCATATATGACGCGATGGGCGTGAGGTACGAAACCGGGCAGCAGGCAAAGATCCTGAACGCGATACGGGAGCGTGACATTGCCGAGGGAAGGAAGCCATTCTATGATAAGCCGCTTGATGAAAAGATGGGACATACGCTGCCTGAAGTAATCGTCGGCATAACGGTTGGGATTGCGGTATCTCTTCTGATGTGCCTTTGGGCGGCGCCGCTCATTGACCAGGCACTGGCTTCCGCAGGGCTGTAGAGCGATGATTCCCGAGGGAGTATGGTCTGACATTGGTAATAATCGAACCGTTCCCACGGCGTTGGTCTCATTGTTGAGGAGTAGCATGTTGCAGGAAAGGAGGAGGTAATGTGAATACAGAAGCTATTTTCTGGTTGGTGGCCATGATCATTTTCCTGGTTCTGGAAATGGCCACGATCAGCCTGGTATCCATCTGGTTTGTGGGCGGCAGCCTGGCGGCGTTTCTGGTTTCATTTGTCGTAAAAAAACCATGGATCGAGGTCCTGGTTTTTCTTGGCGTTTCACTTGTCCTGCTGTTTTTGATCCGGCCGCTCACGAGAAAGTTCTCCGTGAAACAGAAGGATCAGATCCGAAGCGGGGCGCAGGCACTGGTCGGCAAGCGTGCGATCGTGACAGAGCGCATTGATAACCTTCACGCAACTGGCGCGATCCAGGTCAATGGACAGTTCTGGAGCGCAAAGTGTATGGACGATGAGGAAACGATCGAAAAGGACAGCGTTGTCGTGATCCGGGAAGTGGACGGGGTCAGGCTCGCTGTTGAGAAGCTGGAGAAAGCAAAGAAGAAGTAATATTCAAACAGTAACCGGCAGCAGGCTGTGGATGCGGCAAAGGCGAAAGAATGACCGGCAGCAGGCCGTGGATACGGCAAAGGCGAAAGAATGACCGGCAGCAAGCCGGCATATCACAAAGGGGAAACAACATTCGGCAGTATGCCGGCTGACAGAGAGGAGGTATCTTATGAATATGAATATCGGAATGCTGGTTGGGATCATTCTGGTGATCCTGATCATATGGATCATTATGACGAGCATCCGGATCGTTCCGCAGGCGACAGCGGTGATTGTAGAGCGGCTTGGTGCCTATCAGGCCACCTGGGATGTAGGGCTTCACCTGAAGATGCCGTTTGTCGACCGGATCGCGAAACGGGTAACCCTGAAGGAGCAGGTTGTAGATTTCCCGCCGCAGCCGGTTATCACGAAGGACAACGTCACGATGCAGATCGACACAGTTGTATTTTTCCAGATCACGGATCCAAAGCTGTATACATACGGGGTTGAGAATCCCATTATGGCAATCGGGAACCTGACTGCGACGACGCTGCGGAATATCATTGGTGAAATGGAGCTGGATGAGACGCTTACTTCCCGTGAGGTCATCAACACCAGCATGCGCGCGACGCTGGATCAGGCAACGGATCCCTGGGGCATCAAGGTTGGCCGTGTCGAGCTGAAGAATATCATCCTTCCGGACGACATCAAGAACTCCATGGAACGACAGATGAAGGCTGAGCGTGAGAGGCGTGCGGCGATCCTGACGGCAGAAGGTGAGAAGAAGTCCGCGATCCTGAAAGCGGAAGGAAAGAAGGAATCCGCAGTCCTGGAAGCGGAGGCGGAAAAGGAAGCGGCTATCCTGCGCGCTGAGGCGGCGAAGGAGAAGATGGTTCGTGAGGCTCAGGGTCGCGCGGAGGCGATCCGCACCACACAGCAGGCAACGGCGGACGGTATCCGTATGATCAAGGATGCCGGCGCGGATCAGTCTGTCCTGGCGCTCAAGAGTCTTGAGGTATGGCCATCTGTCGCAAACGGCAGGGCGACAAAGATTATCATCCCGAGTGAGATTCAGAACATCGCCGGCCTGGTGAAATCAATCCAGGAGGTCGCGTCGGATGCCGGGACGGATGCCGGCAGGGATGAGCCGGATACGGTTTCCGTGGAGTAAAGGAACTGTCACAAAACATGTGACAGGTTTCAAAGGATCTCTCACAAAACATGTGACAGGTTTCAAAGGACCTCTCACAAAACATGTGACAGGTTTCAAAGGACCTCTCACAAAACATGTGACAGG
>CAMORF010000200.1 GCA_946623485.1 uncultured Clostridia bacterium | reverse complement strand
GCGCAAGTGAAGCCGGAGCCGCGATGATTCCGGAGGGGATCAGGCTGTAGAAGCCCGCGTCCGGATTCGGAACATACAGTCCAACGAGCTGGCAGATAATGCCCAGGGCCCATGTTGCGAGAATACCGATCAGCAGGTTGCCCTTGACCTGGTGAATGACGAGATATCCTGTGAGCAGGATTCCGATCAGGGCCAGAAGGACTGTGATGCCTTCGTAGTTGAAGGTCCCATTCCTGAGTGATCCGCTGAAGGAGAACATCGTTACCAGAGTGGATCCGTCCACGCAGATGTGGGCGTTCTGCAGACCGATAAAGCAGATGAAAAGTCCGATACCTACAGAGACACCGATCTTCAGCGTGCCGGGGATGGCGTTAAAGATGGCTTCGCGGACATTGGTAACAGAGAGAATGATGAAAAGAAGTCCCTCTGCGAAGACGGCTGTAAGTGCCATCTCCCAGGAATAGCCCATTCCTATAACAACGGTGTAGGCGAAGTACGCGTTCAGGCCCATGCCTGCGGAAAGCGCGAACGGCAGGTTGGCGAAGAACGCCATACATGCGCAGCCGATGGCGGACGCGAGCGCGGTGGCCGTGAAGATCGCGCCGCTGTCCATGCCGGAAGCGGAAAGGATTCCGGGGTTGACGGCGAGGATGTACGCCATGGTCATGAATGTGGTGATGCCGGCCATGATCTCGGTCCGGACATCGGTACCATGTTCTTTGAGTTTGAATAGTTTCTCCATAATAAAACCCCCTTATGCTTGAATTGTAAGGAACTGCTTCTAGTATCTCACAAAAGTGGAAAATGGTGAAGTAGGGACGGTTCTTTTCCTGTGGAAAATCCACGGAAAAGTTCAGACAGGCTGCAGCTTTAGTTTCTGACACCGGCCGCAAACATCATCTTCATCGAAAAACGCAGATTTTTTCTGGGAGCTTAAAAAGGCTGAAGCCTTTTTGATCTCCCAGGGAAAAATCTGCAATGCTTTTCTCATGAAGATGGATGATTTGCTGCCGGAAACGTAACATAATAGCAGCCTATCTGAACTTTTCTGTCACAAAATCCACGTGAAAAGAACCGTCCCAGCTTCACTTTTAAGATTGACATAGGAAACACCATGCCATAGAATCACTTAGTATACACCCATTTGTGAATTTGCAGGTCGTCCGGATACTGTGCATATACAAGCAGTAACCCACAGGTGATATTATGGCAGTTTTTTCCCTTAAGTTCATAGTATTCGTAACCCTTGCCGTTCTTCTTTATTATCTGGTGCCGAAAAAGCGCCAGTGGATAATTCTCTTATTCTTTAGCATCATCTTTTATTACATCTCCGGCGGTCTGTATGCCGGTGTCTTTATCGTAATCACCATCCTGGCAACTTTTTTTGGCGCGCGCACCATGGACCGGATCAGCCGGAGCGCAAGAGAGTCGATTAAAAACTCGGAAACGCCATTGTCCAGAGATGAAAAGAAGGCGATCCGGGCAGACGCTCGCGCCAAAAAGCACAAAGTCTTTCTGCTCACGCTCCTCATTAATCTGGGCATGCTGATCGTCCTGAAATATGCCAATTTCTTTACGTTCAATGTGGACCAGGTGCTCACCCGCGCAGGTGTGCCGCTGCACGTGCCGCAGATCAGTTTTATCCTTCCTCTGGGTATCTCTTTCTATACATTCCAGACGACAGGCTACCTGATTGATGTGTACAACGAAAAATACGAGGCGGATAAGAACATTTTTCAATTCGCTCTGTTCACGTCCTGGTTTCCGCAGATCATTCAGGGACCGATCAGCCGCCACGATGCCATCGCGCCTTTGCTCTATGCGGAAAGAGCCTTTGATCAGAGAAGGTTTAGGACCGGCATTTACAGGATACTCTGGGGTTATTTCAAGAAAATGGTCATCGCGGAGAGATGCGCGATCATTGTCAATACAATCATTCAGAGATATGATGCCAACTCCTACAGCGGCCTCACAGTGTTCCTCGGCGTCCTGTTCTACGGAATCCAGATGTACGGCGATTTCGCAGGTGGAATAGACATCGTCCTCGGTGTATCTGAACTGTTCGGAGTCAAACTTGCAGAGAACTTCAATCAGCCTTATATGGCGCAGAATGTCTCTGAATTCTGGCAGAGATGGCACATGACGCTCGGAACATGGATGAAGGATTATGTATTTTATCCTCTTGCGCTGTCGAAACCATTTGCCAAAATGCAGAAGAGCCTGAAAAAGTCCGTGGGACCTTATATCGGCAAAGTGCTTCCGACGACGCTGGCATCGTTTATTGTATTTGTCCTGGTCGGCATCTGGCACGGCGCAAGCTGGCGCTATGTCATCTTCGGCATTTATCATGCCACGCTTGTTTCCAGCCACACTCTGCTCGAGCGTGTTTACGCGAAAATGCGGGATTTCTGCCATATCGACGGAAAGGCTGTAGGATGGAAATGGTTCGGCATGGTGAGGACAACATTCCTGGTCACGATCGGGCGTTATTTCGACTGCGCCCCGAGTGCCGGTGCCGCCGTCAGGATGCTGAAGAAAACATTTACGGTTTTTAATCCGTGGATCCTGACGGATGGCTCATTTTTCAAGCTGGGCGTGTCAGAGAGAGAATTTTCCATTCTCATGCTGGCCCTTTTCCTGCAAATAGCCGTCGACATTGTGAATGAGCGCGGGACGAAAATCCGTGAGGTCCTGGCCGATCAGCAGATTGTCTTCCGCTGGATCGTGGTGTTTGCCGCGATTTGGGCGGTCCTCATTTTCGGTGTGTACGGACCGGGATTCGATGTCGGAGCATTTATGTATCAGCAGTTCTGATGAGTAGAACTCATGAAAGATATTTTATCAAAGGAGAAAATGATTATGGATGAAATTAGAAGCACTCTTCTGGAGATTCTTGAGGAGACAAGGCCGGACGTTGACTTTGAAGCAGAGAACGCGCTCATTGATGACAAGCTTCTCGGTTCCTTCGACATCATCTCCATCGTCGCTGAAATCAATGATGAGTTTGAGATCAAGGTGAAGGCGACGGATCTTGTTCCGGAGAACTTCAACACGGTCGACGCCATGTGTGAGCTGATTGATCGGCTTCAGAACGAATGATTTATGAAGGGGCTCCGCGCCATGCGCGGAGCGGCAGGTGCGCTGAGGCGTTCCTGACTTAGAACGGAAAACGGGGGAGCCATGAAGGTCGTCTGTAAACGTATCATCAAATGCATAGTGTTTCTCGCCATCCTTGCCCTTACGGCCGGAAGCCTGTTCCACGCATTTACTCCTGATGACGGGAGTTCTGTATTGCCGGAGGATTTTTTCCGGAAAGATAAGGACCGTTTTGATGTGCTGTTTCTGGGAACATCGAAAATCAAGCAGGGTGTCTATCCTATGAAACTCTACGAGGAGTATGGAATCTCCTCCTATAATCTTGGGACCGGTGATCAGACGGCGGCTCTTTCGTATTATCTTCTGAAGGATGTGATCGAGCGCCAGCATCCGAAGATGGTCATCCTTGAAGTCGGTATGGGAGATTACGAGTCGCCATATCAGGGACCGGAAGATGTTCACTACATCACGGATCACATGCCTTTCTTTGCGAAGACAAAATTCGACTTGATTTATGGCGTAAGGAAACAGACGGATGGCATAGACCGATTCAGAGTGCCGTGGTACGAATATCACTCGAGATGGACGGAGCTCTCCGAGGCGGACTTTATACACGAAAAATCGGGGGCAGCCTATGGCTCCTGGGTGCAGGCACAGGTAAGAAACGCCCGTTACCTTACTCCCGCCGAGCCGGATGCTTCTTATGTGCTTCCGGAAATTGTGACGGATTACATGGAAAAAATCGTCAGGCTTTGTGAAGAGAAGAATACACAGCTTGCGTTTCTTGTGATGCCGAGATTTGAGAGTGATTATTTGCCGGAGGAACTGTATACGGATCCTTTGAGCGAGGCTTACGCGATAGAGCGGTTTGCGGGAGAGCACGATTTGCCCTGCCTGAATTACTATGACAAGGCACAGGCGCTCGGCCTTGACTGCGCAGCAGATACGTGGGATGGCATGCATTTGAATGTGAACGGAGCTGAGGAATTCACAGCGATCCTGGGGGAGGAACTTGAGGAACGCTTTGATTTGCCGGACAGAAGGAATGAACCGGGATATGAATTCTTAGCGAAAGATTATGAGGAATATCTCCACTATCGGACCCGGCGCGCGCTTGCGACCGATAACAGGTCAGGCTCATATTTCACCCGGCTCATTGATACATACAATACGGAGAATTACCTTTACATTCTTACCGCTGCCGGGGACACGACAAAGGCGATGACGGAGACTGTCAGACAGTCTCTTGCCGATATGGGTCTTGCAAATGTTGAATCGGCCGCCGGAAATCACGCCTATATAGCTGTGATAGACCATGGCTCGGTCGTCTATGAGACGAATGATTTCGAATTGACCACGGATTATTACACGGATCGGGTGGATGGATTCGAGGTGACGGTGCTGAGCCAGTCTGCGGAGGACGGGAGTGCGGCCCAGGCCATTGTGGATATGAATAACTATGTGCTGGAGGGCAGCTTCGGTCTGAATGTGGTCATCTATGACAAAGAGACCGGAAAAAAGGTGGACGCGTCCTACACAGAGGGCGATGCGGTCATGCATAAGGTTGGATAAAGAGAGACGGTTTAACGTGAAAAATCCGTAACAGTTCAGACAGGCTTAAATTCTGTTACGCTTCCGGCAGCAAAGCATCCATCTTCGTGAGAAAAACATTGCAGGTCCTTCCCTGTGAGATCAAAAAGCTTTAGCTTTTTAAGCTCTCAGAAAGGACCTGCGTTTTTCGATGAAGAT
>CAMORF010000199.1 GCA_946623485.1 uncultured Clostridia bacterium | reverse complement strand
ATTGCCTGCAGGCATGCAAATGTCATATTCTGTCAGTTGGTCAGCCATCGGGAAAGAACAGATCCTTATTATGGATTCTGATAAGTTGTTCAAAAATGTTTTCTACAAAAATAAATGAATCAGTGGTAAACTGAAAGCATGTTATATGGGATCGGCTGTTTTGTTTGGAGAAAGGAGTCGGACGTTATGGAGGGTGAACTGATCAGGGCTTGCAGCCTTCAGGAGGCTTTGGCTTTGAAAGACCAGAATGCGGCCTTCTTTGCCGGAGGTACCGGAATCGGGTACAAGGATTCCGGCATATGTGCGAAGAAGCTGATTGTTATCCCGGATCTTGACGGGATTCATGAGATATCACAGGAGAATGGGGCTGTCCGGATCGGTGCGCTCGTAACCTTTACGCAGGCTCTTGCGCATCCTGTGGTACCCGGGTATCTGAAGGAAGCGATCCGGTTCTGCGGTTCGCTGCAGAAGAGAAACCGCGCGACCATCGCAGGGAATGTTGCCTCCTGGAGATGTGATTCTTATCTGATTCCGACTCTGATTGCGTCGGGAGCAGTGTTGTGCATCGCTGGCAAGGGAGGAGAATCACAATGCGGGATTGACAGTTTCCTGGCGGATCGCAGCATATACACGGATTCATTGATTACGGCAATTATCGTAAAGCAGGACGCGGGTGCCACAGGCGCGAAGGAGGATGTGCGTGTTCTTTCAAAGCGTTTTGCGAATACGGTGGAGAGCCATGCGTACCTGACCATATCCATGGGACGCGTTGAGGAAACATACCGGATCGGCATGGCAATCAAGGGCAGCGGTATATTTTCCCCGGATATCATGAACTGGGGGATAGCATGGAAAACAGCCAATGTGACAGATGATATGTTCGGATCTGAGGAATATAAGCGTTACCTGACGAAAGTGACCCTGGAATCCATGTACGAGGAGCTTTGCCGGGAAGGAGGAAGCGAGTCATGAAGATCAGTCTTTGGATCAATGAGATCGAACGGTCCTACGATACCTGTGCATCGAAGCCTTTGCGGGATCTGCTCTGGGAGCATGGTTATACCGCAGTACGGGATTCGGATGATTATGAAGGCTTCTGCGGCAGCGATACCGTGCTTATGGACGGGGTTCCTGTGTATTCGGATCTGATTCCTGCCGCCATCGCGGACGGAACCAGGATTGTCACGCCGGATGGCCTGCGGGATCTTGCGCTTATGTGTGAAAAAGGGGTTGATGTTTCGGCTTCCTTTTTTCAAAAGAAGGATTGCGATGGCGACAGGAGGGAAGCCCTGGCGCATGCACTGATGCTGAATGGAAAAGACGGGCCTGACTGCCTGACGGTTGTGCAGCAGGCTATGATTGATGCCGGCCTGGTCCAAAGCGCTTATAATGCGCCGGCTGCGGCTTTGATGCTGACATGGCTGCTGATTCATTTTCCAGATCCTTCCAGGGAAGAAATCCGTGACGCGATGTCCGGGATCTTTATCCGTGACGCAGGCTATGAGCACTATTATCTGGCTGTGCAGCTGGCAAAAGAGCGGATTGAGAAGGGTGCCTATGTGACACAGGCAGCGCCTTCCTTCCGGCCACAGCTTCGTGTAATCGGAAAACCTGCTGAGAAGGTGGACGGGCCGCAGCTTGTGCGCGGCGACAAGGTGTTTGTGGAGGATTATGTCACGTCGGATGCCTGTATCCTTGTCATGCTTCGTTCTCCACATGCCCACGCCTATATCAAATCTATCGATACGTCGCAGGCAGAGAAGGTTCCCGGGGTTGTAAAGATCCTTACGGCAGCAAACTGTCCGGATATCTTCTATATGCAGGCAGGGCAGGGAAATCCGGAACCGTCTCCCCATGACAGAAGGCTGTTCAACTGGAAAGTCCGCCATGTCGGGGATCGGGTTGCCGGAATTATCGCTGAGACCAGGGAGGCAGGCGAGAAGGCAAGGGATCTTATCAAAGTGGAATATGAAGTCCTTCCGGCGGTTTTCACTGTAGAGGAGGCGATGGCAGAAGGCGCCCCGCGTGTCCATAACGGAATCGTGGAATACCGTGCCGGCGCGCCGGAGAACCTGGCTGATTACAATCAGGATGCAGGAGACTGGAGGGAAGGCAAAGTCATCTACCAGTTTCCGCTGGGGGCTGACATCCATCACAATGTGGCGGCATCCAACTCAGGCGGCATCGGGGATATCGAGAAAGCATTTGCCGAGGCGGACGCGGTGGTGGAGAGAACCTATCAGACCAGCCAGGTTCAGCAGACGCCGCTGGAGCCCCATGTATGCTTTGCCCGGATGGAGGGCGGCCGGCTGACGGTCTATGCATCTACTCAGGTTCCTTACCATGTCCGCAGAATCGTCGGGTGGGTGACCGGGCTTCCGGAAAACCGGATCCATGTGGTGAAGACCAGAGTGGGCGGCGGCTATGGCTCCAAGCAGGATATTCTGATTGAGGATGTGACGGCTTATGCGTCCTTTGTCACAGGACGTGCAGTTTACTGCCGCAATACAAGGGAGGAGGAGTTCATCGCGAATTCCACCAGGCATCCGATGCGTGCCCGCGTGAAGATGAGCGGTAAGAAGGACGGCACCATCACGGGCATCTTTATGGAGGTGCGCGCGAATACCGGTCCTTATGGCAACCATTGCCTGACCGTTCCGATGAACAGTTGTTCCAAGACGCTGCCGCTTTTCAAGTGTGACAACATGGCCTATGACCTGAAGGTTTATTATACCAATACGCCGCCTGCAGGCGCGTACCAGGGCTACGGCACCCCAAAGGGGACATATGGAATTATGATGTGCATGGCGGAGCTTGCGGAAAAGCTTGGCTGTGATTATAAGGAGATGGTACTGAAGAACCACGTGGAAACCGGCTACCGTCTCGATATTCTCAAGGGCCTTGGGGAAGGGCGCGAGGGAAATGTGGTGCCGGTTGGATCCTGCGGCCTTCGTGATGCGGTGCTTCAGGGATGCGATATGATCCATTGGGGCGTGAAGGAAACCAGCGAGGATCCTGATGTCAAGATCGGAAAGGGTTTTGCGATGATCATGCAGGGTTCCGGGCTTCCTGGCCTTGACCATGCTGAGGCAATCGCAAAGATGGAAACGGATGGTACTGTGATCCTGAACAGCGGATGCGCGGACATCGGTACCGGGCTTGATACCATCTGTGCCAAGATTGTCAGTGAGATTATGTGTATGCCGATGGAGCATATTACGGTTCTTTCCGGCGACACTGACGCTTCTGTTTTTGATACCGGCTCCTACGCATCCTCCGGTACATTTTTCTCCGGCAATGCCGCAGTTGTCGCTGCAAAGGGTCTGAAGGAGAAGGTTCTGAAAGAAGCCTCCCTTCAGATGGAAGAGGAGGAAGAAGACCTGGAACTCAGGATGCCGGGGGAGGTTTATTCGAAGAAAACCGGCAAGGCTCTGACTTATGCCCAGTTGTCCCATGCGGCATGCTCAGGCGTGGGACGCGGAACGATGGTTTATCATGGAACCTTTGTCACGGCTGCATCCTCAGTACCGTATGGAGCGCATTTCGCCCAGGTTGCAGTCAATACCAGAACCGGTGAGATCAAGGTACAGAAGTTCTATGCGCTGCAGGATGCAGGAACGCCTATCAACCCGGAGCTGGCCTTGTGCCAGATGTATGGGGCTGCCCTGAAGTCCATCGGCCATTCGCTTTATGAGGGCATGGTTCTGGATGCGGAAGGGCGCTGCCTGAATGCCAATATGACGGATTACGGTGTTCCGATGATTTACGAACAGCCGGATGATTTCAAAGCCGTCCTGATCGATGTGAATGACGCGGACGGTCCCTTCGGTGCTAAGTCGATCTCTGAAATCGCGTGCAACGGCGCGGCACCCGCTATCGGCATCGCAATCCATGACGCTGTCGGCGTATGGGTCGAAAGCTGGCCGATGACGCCGGAGAAGATCCTGCGCGGCATGGGGAAGATCGGAGTGTGAAACAGGGGACGGTTCTTCGTTCCATCTCATATACTCCGATTCCGTTTTGCTGGATGAAACGGGGAACCGTCCCCTTGTTTCCCCTTGTTTCAGCGCAGAATGCTTACGTTCTGCGCGATGGAAGTGGTGAATAGTTTGCTTGTTTTTTCATTTAGAATCAGAGGGTTGTGAATCAGGGGCTGGGTACCTATTGGGGAGATAAACGTATGCAGAATAAGATGTATCAGGTTTCAACTTTGCAGGCGTTGGCTTTAGGATATAGCAGGGCAGTGATCAATGTCGGAGAACTGCTTCAGGAAGGTGATACAGGGCTTGGAACTTTTGAAGATGTGAATGGGGAAATGATCGTGATGGATGGACATTGTTACCGGGCTGATCAGAACGGGAACATAACAATGGTTACGCAAGATCAGGGCGTTCCTTTTGCGGCAGTGGCAAGGCTGTATGGAGATCAGCAGTTTATGCTGGAGAATATGCCGGATATTGCATCGATCAGGACAGAGCTGACAAGGAAGATTGAAGAGAGATTTGGCCTGAACAGCATGCATATTGTAAGAATCGACGGCACGTTTGAAAAAGTGGATGCAAGGTCAGAATCCCCATACAGGTCGGCGCATATATCTTTGAAAGAAGTGCTTGGAATGACACAGAAATCCTTTCTTTTTGAGAACATATGCGGTTCCCTTGTTGGTGTATACTTTCCTGATCATATGGACGGAATCAATATGCCCGGATGGCATCTGCACTTTCTCTCTGAGGATAAAACAAAAGGCGGACATGTTTTTGACGTGCGTTTACGGGAAGGGTTGGCGAAGGTTGACAAGATCAGCAGGATGGTAATTGATCTTCCAAAGGAGGCGGCATTTGATACCTATTCG
>CAMORF010000198.1 GCA_946623485.1 uncultured Clostridia bacterium | reverse complement strand
TGAAAAAAGCCCCCTTCCCGCTCCCCTCAGACTCCCCTCACCCTTCCTGCAAAAACTTTTGACCGGGCGGATGGGGAACGGGAAATGGAAGGAGCGGCGGTATGCCGCTTTTTTATTGAGGGAAATCATGTGCCGCAAAAGAAATAGCCCTGCCGTCAAATCTCTGCTCCTTTTTAGACTCCTCTCTTTTGCTCCACAAAACATTTGATAATTGGGGAATGGTGATGTAAAGAAAAATCTTTTTGACAAATGGCAATAATATGGCATATACTAATATATGGTAGTTAAAGAAGAGATAAACGTACGTTATGTAATAATCAGCCGGTTGACGGAACGCTATAGGAACCGTTCCTGAATACAATGATGATAGCGGCATATCCTTTTCAAATGCCTGACGCAGCATGAATTTTTGATTGTTGGTTGTCAAAAAGAACCCCCAACGACACTCGGATGGGAGGCAGAGCTTTCGCATGAAGGATCTTCCGAGCTATTCCGCATGGTATGAGATCACCCTGCTGGAGTGCGGACCGCACAAGGTAAATGTCATCAAGCTTGTGCGCGCTTACACGGGCGTGAGTCTGAAAGAGGCCAGGAACCTGGCGGAAAACCCGCCGTAGGCGGTTGCGTTCTTCAGCAGCAGCAACCTGCAGGGAGCGGATGGCTGCAAGGCGGAGTTTGAAGAGTCAGGAGCAACGGTGACGATGGAACTGGAATTCCCCACCGTTTCCGGACCGGGGTATTATGAAGAGTAAGGGACATCAGTGATGATGGACGGTTCTCGTATAATAAAATAGTAGTTTATAGAGCTCCTCTCCAAGAGCTTGTGCTACACTGCTGGGGATGCTGTGGATTGGTAGGACGGTTCTACCGCAAAGACGGTTACACACAGACTCCAACCACAGCCCCCTTGTCGGATCGTTAATCAGTTAGATACCGCTTGACGGTTTATTTGGAACAAGATTATCGGTCCTGGAACAGATGTCCTGTCCGTTCATATTTCTTATTGAAATACCAGGAATATCTCACGCCCAGTTTTTTCACCAGGGTCGGAATCTGTTTACCGGTATCATACAGCAATAGATGCACGTGATTTTCCATCAGGCAATAAGCGCAGACTTTTACCTGCAGGTCCCGACTGTATCTTTCCAGCGAATCAAGATAAAAAGCGTAGTTTTCTTCCTCTTCAAACAGCAGCTGCCTGCCTATGCCTCGTACAATCACATGCATAAATCCGCTGTCGCTCAGTTCCCTGGCCTGCCGTGCCATACTGTCATCCCCTTTTCATTTGTTGAAGAGTATAGCATATCGACGCCTGATTGTCATAAAGAACCGTCCCTGATGGCACCCCGGTTGACAAGAGTATTGAAAACTGTATGCCATTATTGTAGAATTAAACTGTTTTTATACACGCCGTTCAGGATGTCTTTGCCCTTTTCGCCGGACAGGCCGCAGCGGGCAAAAGCGCGGCGGCGTCTGTTGTGCGCTATTGCGCAAAAGGGGATGTAATTATGAGACAAGCCCACCGTTTGCTTGCAGTCCTGTATGTGTTTGCTGCGCTGCTTTTCTTGCTGGGTATCCCATCTTTTGCCCGTGGGACGGAATCCAGCCAGTTCCCCAACGGAGTCATCGTGGTGCCGCAAGGTACGGAGATTGCCATTGACGATGACAAGGGGATGGTGGCCATCACCGACTGCCCGGTGACAATCTCGGAAGGCGATACCTTTATCATCTACCTCCAGGATCTCCCCATCGGCTATGTTGCAAACAGCGTCAGCATGGAGGACTGCCGTACCGTTATTGAGGCAGAGAAGGCGGACAAATCCGTGTATATGGGGCTTGAAGAGGAAGGCGTCGTCTATCTCACAGGGGACATGTATGAGTTCATTCCGGCGGAGACCGTGGCCAATGCCTCAACGGCGTTTCAAATCACAGACGCCATTAAATACAAGGACGGCGATCTCTCCGTCACCGTGGGATTCGCGGACGGCGCCAATATCAAGGTGAAGCTCTCCGGCCTGTCGCTGGCCCATTCCTTTGCGGACGGGAATATTTCCGTCACGCTCAGCGGCAGCTGGTCCATCACAACGGAGATGGAATTCGACAAGGACTGCCCCGGCCAGGTACCCTTGGGCGAGCTGCGTGTGTGGGGCGTGGGAAAAATCGCGCTGTATATTGACGTGGAGATGAAGGTCGCCATGGCTACGACCTTCTCCGGATCCTTCACAACCGGCTTCGTTTCCACAGGAGACAGCGCCGGCGGTACGCTCATCAAGAATTTTAGCGTAACGGAGAAGAAGGTGGAAGGAAAGGGAAACATCTCCATCTCCCTGAAAATAACCGCCGGCATCGATATTCTGGTCGCGGAGGCGGATGTCTATGCGGAGATCGGCATCACAAGCCAGATCAAAACCCAGACCGTGACTCATTATGACCGGGATCCGATAGAGACCGTGCATTGTGACGACATCAAGTTCTATATCTTCAGCAAGGTCGGCGCTGAGGCAAAATACCGGACCCTGTCCGGCAGCATGAAGAAAATCGCATCAGCGGACATGGATATCATGGATGAAAACAGCAGTCCATACCTGCTGGACGTGCATTTTGAGAACGGCCAGCTCGTTAGCGCCTGCTCCGAGGGCATGAACACCTCCTCCATCGACATGAGCTTCGGCTCGAAGGCGTCAGGCTTCAGCAGCGACCTGCTCAGCACAAGCCGGGATCGCGTGATGGAGACCGCGGTGAGTCTGCCCTGGGATTTGGTCGTCGAGGAGGATTACACCATCGCCCACGGCGATCTGGACCTGAACGGGCACACCCTGGAGGTCTACGGCAACCTGATCCACGCAGGCGGTACACTGAATGTCGGCAGCGGCAAGCTGATCGTGCATGGCGATTATCGGCAGCAGCTCAATGATTCCGGCACATACCTCTCCTCCCCTGGCAGGCTGTCGATGACCAACAGTGACGGGAGCCTCATCATTGACGGTGACATGATCATCCAGTCCGAGGAGGCGAACGTTCTCTCTGTCGGCACCATTATACTCAAAGGAAATCTTTGGCAGAAGGACAGCTATACGCAGGCTTCCAACTTCACTACCTCCGAGGGCCTGCTGCTGCGACTTACTGCGGACAGAACGCACACCATCAGTTTTGAAAGCCCGGAGAACAACAAGATCGGCTATTTGTGCTTTGATAACGATGTGGTAGCGCTGAGCGGCATGAGGGTGGGCATCCTCGATGGCAATGCCCATAACCTCACCGTTCACGGCAGCCTGACCGCCACGGGCAGTGTAGAGCTGAATGACGCCAGCATCGAAGCGGCTGTCGTTGACATGGATGCCATCGTGCTGACGAGCAATTACAGCGTCATGAGTATTCCCCGCTTCCACGACCTGGACCTGGGCGGCTACACGCTGACGGTGGACGGCGACATGATCTCTGCCGGGACGGTGGACCTGCACGGCGGAGAGCTGAACATTATCGGAAATCTGTATCAGGAGAGCGGCACCATCTATATTCACGAGGGCACCATGCGCGTCCACGGGGACTATTATATCGTCTCGTCCAGCAGTTCCTTCGAGCCCGGAAATATCCACTACGACCGCTGCTCCGCTTCGCTGAAAATGATTTTTGACGCGGACGAGGTACGCGTGGACGGCAGCCTCCTGACATGCGGCAACAGCTGCGAAATGACCAGGGGCACGCTCTATTTGGCGGGCGACTTTACCGAAATGAGCGGCGGCACGTTCAGCGCCAGCGGGAATCATCAGTTTGTGTTCAACGGCTCCGGCAGCCAGACCATCCGCTTCGAGAACACCGGCAACGGTTTTGCCAGCGTAAACTTTGAAAACCCGAATATTGTCTTTGCCAGCGGAATCCGCGGGTTTGAGCTGAACGATGACATCATGCTGCAGATCACGGCGGAGCCCTTCGGCATCAACGGCACATGGAAGCTGAACGGCCACAGCATCGGCGGCGAGGAGGTCTTCGTGCCCGATCCCTTTGTGTTCAGAAGCGGCGAGATCGACCTGGGCGGCAGCCGGGTGCAAATCAGGAATCTCCACCAGGTTGGCGGCAATCTGTTTATCAATCACGGTGAGCTGGACATCAGCGGGAATTATGACATGTCGGGCATCCCGGTGGTGAACAAGGATGAAAGCATCATCATCCCCAGCGGCAGCGGTACCCTGGAGATGCTGATGGCCGATGATGTGGTTCGCGTGGAAGGAGACCTGATCGCCTATGGTGGAAGCCATTCCGGCAAGCTGACAGCGGGAACACTCTTTATCAGCGGCAATCTGATCCAGAAGACCGGCAACAGCAGCAGCTTCTGTGCTACGGGGGAGCACCTTGTGTCCTTCAACGGCAGCCGGCGCCAGAAGATCTGCTTTGACAGCCCCGGTTCCAGTCACTTTGCCCATGTGCATTTCGAGAATTCCGATATTGAGTTTGCGTCCGCGCTGAACGGCAATGTAGCACAGACCGGTACGGTCCACCCGGTGATCACAGCTGAGGATTTCAGTTTCAGCGGCGCCTGGACGCTGAGCCCCGGAAGCGCATTGCTTCTGGACTGTACAGACGATCAGTTCGTTCTGCCCTTCGATAATGTCGCCATCCTCGTGGACGGGGGATCCTTGATCATCCCTGGAACAGCGACGCAAAACGGCGGGTCCGTTACCCTGAAAAATGGCGGAAGCATGGAGATTCAGGGCAATTACACGCAAACGAATGCAACGATGAACATCGACGGCGGTATCCTTGAGATCGCCGGAAACTATCAGGTCGGTTATAACGCACTCCTTGCAATGACCGACGAGGAAGGGATCGTCCGGGTCAAGGGTGACTTTGTGATGCATTCACCCTATGATCACGGGG
>CAMORF010000197.1 GCA_946623485.1 uncultured Clostridia bacterium | reverse complement strand
TCTCGAATGAAAATCCTGCGCAATCTGCACAATTTATTTTGTAACAGCTCCTTATGATTGCCCAGCTCCTTACATTATAAAAAAAGCTTCTCTTTCTGTCATCTGGCAGAAGTAACAAACTCTCTTTCTCTCCCGCTTCCATATACAGCCTTCAGTACACGGTTCCGGAGCAGTACCGCCGTGCTGATGATGCTGTAAGAGATCCTGTATACAGGATTCAGTGGAATGATCTGAAGACATACCAAAAACGCAAGGAATACAAAGTCAGTCCTGCTCAGCGCTTTTTTAAAATGCATCCCGAAGCGTGCGATCGCATAGATCGCGCAGATCACCAGAAGAAGCCTCGAATCCAGAAAAATCGCGATCAAAGTTCCAAGTGCCGTAGCGATTCCAACGCCGCCGCGAAAACCGTTCAAGGCAGAATACATGTGCCCGAATACCGGGGCAATGATAATCAAGACGAACCAATATCCGACAGCCTCCTGATCCAGCACGCAAATTGCCATCGACACAGGCATGAATCCCTTGGCAAATTCCATCATCGCGACCACGATCCCGGTTTTCGTTCCACAGATCCGGAAGGCATTGGCCGTTCCGGGATTGCCATCCGGACTGATCACACGAATGTCAACCCCACATAAAAGATACGGGATCAGGTATGCGTAAAGAACGCTTCCTGAAAGATATCCCCCTATGATAAACAATAAAACTTCTAAAGTCATACAGTAAACAAACTCCGTGTTTCTCCCGACACATAGATCAGGCAGAATGCTTCAGCCGCTTTTTCGTCTGCTTCTTTTCCCGGATCAGACATAGAAATGCGGCTTCGCCCCATATTACCATATTCATTTTTTAATTTCTACTTAATTTGTAACTATGTAAGTGATTTTTGAGCTATGTGATCGGATGAAAAGACAAGCAAGATGTGCAAGTTATTTATCGACAGATCCTAAGGACCTGGCCGGGAATCACCTTTCAATCAAGATGAAAAACGATTCCTGAACAGGTCCCTGGCACCAATTGGCGGGCCGAATCATATTAATGCTCCGGGCCTTCATACTGCAAACAAAGCATGGTCAGATCGTCAAACTGAGGCGTATCGCCGGCAAATTCGTCGATCTGGCTCCGGACTGTCTTGAGGAACGGTTGCAGCCGGACTTTCCCTGTTTCTTCATTCCTGCTCATGCTGTACGAAAGCGCGGCAAGCATCCGCTCATTTCCAAACAATTCTTCCTTGCTGTTATTGGCCTCCGGCACGCCGTCCGTATACAAAAAAAGCATATCGCCCGGATTCAGCTTCCAGTTCGCTTCCTTATATCTCAGCCCTGTCATTCCTCCCATCGGCATGCCATGCGGATCCTTCTCCATCACAAATCCTGACTCCTTGCGGTAAAAGACCGGGTATTCATGCCCCGCACATGCAGATACAAGACTTCCGGTAGATACGGTCAGGATTCCCAGCCAGACTGTGACAAACATGTCATCGTCATTGCCCTCACACAGCAAATCATTCACCCCGGACAGGATCTGTGCCGGGCCGGAATACATGCCCGACAGCGTCGCGTTTTTGATCAATGTTTTAGAGACTACCATGAAGAGCGCCGCAGGGACACCCTTGCCGGAAACATCCGCCATGACGACAGCCAGATGATCCTGATCGATCAGGAAGAAATCATAAAAATCTCCTCCCACTTCCCTGGCAGGGTCCATGACCGCGTACAGGTCAAATTCCTTCCGCCCTGGAAACGCCGGAAAATGGTTCGGCAGCATGTTTTTCTGGATGTCCGCGCCGACCGCAAGCTCTGTATCCAGTCGCTGCTTCTCCGACGTGATCTTAACGATCTCCCCGACATACCCCTTCATTTTTAACGACATCTTCTCGAATGCGTCAGCAAGCAGCTCAATCTCATCCCCTGTCCGCATGGAATCCTCAGTCCGGAATACCATATCCTCACCACGCATCGAAGCGATCCGGATGGTCATCCTGCGGATCGGCCGCACCAGGCCTTCCGAGAAGAGCAGGGAAATGAACACAGCAAGCAAAAGCAGGACCGCGGCAATCACGAGCGTCGTGAAAATCGTATTCCTCTCATTTTTTTTCACCTGCTCAAGGGATTGTGCCATGACCGAGTCTGTCTGGTCCAGAAGATAATCCGTGGTACGATACAGATCCTCCTGGGAAATCATGAGAAGCAGTGTCCATCCTACGGTCTCGACAGGCGCGAATGCAACAAGGGTCGGCTTCCCGTCCACCATAATCATCGAGAATCCCAGGTCCCCGGAAATCGCTTCATCCACCAAAGCAACCAGCTCCGCATTGCTGCTTTCCTTCAGGCTTTTCAGCTTGTTGTCCTCAAGCCCCAGTTCACCCGTGTCAAGGGAAGAATAGACGACATTGCCGGATCCGTTGATCAGGCAGGACTGCGTATACTCGCCGAGCTGCGCGTTCAGAACGATGTCTCCAATGTTTTTCAGGTGCACAGACCCGCCGCATACTGCCGCCAGTTCTTGGTTAATAAAAACCGGGACGCCGGCCATTACCTGCAGCTCTCCGGTGAAGGAATCTTCATTGATCGGTGAAAAATACGTATCCCCATGAACGCATGCCCCTGCATACCACGGGCGCGTCTTCGCGTTGTAAGTCATCAGGGTGCCGTCAGCCTCAAACTTGGATTCAGGCGTTCTGTCCGCGATAATGGACGCACCGTCCTCCAGGGCAATGACGTAATCCATCAATGCATCGGTTCCATCCACCATCTTCAGCATCATCGCTCCAAGGCTCCCAACCTGCCGGATCTTGCGCCGCAATACTTTATTTTCCAGCGACGCCTCATCCGAATACATCAGTTGAAGCGTCAATTTCCCCTTATCCTCCATGGAAGGAAGCGAAACCTTCGTTCCCGCGCCCCAGGAAGAGGATTCCAATGCCATCTTCACCTGGCTTGCCAGCACCTCGAGGTCATGCCGCGTTGTCTTGAACTCCCCATTCAGGATGTTCGCTTCAGCAATCACATGCTTCTGGAAATTCTCCATGGTCATTTCCCATAAGGTTTCCGACATCGTGTCGATGATCACCTCATTCTGAGCTGTGTTTGCCTTTTCCATGATGCCGCCAAAATAGCGTACCTGAAAGATGACAAGCATCATAAACACAATCACCGCTGCAGCAACGGGAATCAGGTTCATCCGAAATACTTTAAATCGTAAACTATGCCTCATCTGCTGCTCCCCTGTGCACTCTTTGTCTCATTGTTTTCCTTCAGGACAACATCCCTGAAATACATGGAACTCCACCCTGCCCAGAAGGGAGAAAAGGAAGCTGTCCTGTCCCCCAGTACAAACTGATGCCCCGTGGAATACAGAGGAATCCAGACTGCGTTGTCCTGGACAAGAATCTTCTCCAGCCGGGCATATTCCGCAAGCCTCGCTTTCCGGTTCTGGATTCCTCTCGCCTTGGAGATCCGGGAAAACACAGTGGGGTCATCATAGTGGCTGGAACGGGAATGTGTTTTTTCGCTGCTCCCGAAAAATGTATAGATAAAGTTATCCGGATCATCATAATCAGCGGTCCATTCTCCGGAATACATCATCAGGCTGCCGTTTCTTCTCAGGTACATCAGTGTCTTTTCATCATAGCTCACAATGGTCACATCCAGGCCGGCTTCCTCCAGGTCCTGGCGGATCATCTCCAGCGCCGTCAGCGTCCTGGTGTTACTCTGGGAGTTGGCCGCCAGCTCCAGATGGATCTTATCCACATCCGGCACCTCCCGGATCAGCCGTTTTGCTTCCTCGAGATCATATTTCAGCCACCCCTGGTTCTCTTCACTGAATCCGAAAAGGCCCTTCGGAAAGATGCCGTCCACCAGGCTCCCCTCCCCTCCGTACAGCGTATCCAGGAGATCCTGCCGGTTCACTGCCATCTGGATTGCCCGCCTCAGCCGGATATCCTCCAGCCCGGGGCTATCCAGATTCATCATCACATACTTGATGTCAACGCGGCTTCGCTTGACGATCCTGTCCTTCCACCTGTCAGAATGAATGATAATCTCCTCCGCGTCCGGATTGATCAGGCCGGTATCCAGGATGTCCAGCCCGCCCTCCAGGAACGCCTGGGCCATCAATGCCGGGGGAAGTACAATCACCTCAACTTTCCGGACAGACAAGGACTCTCCCTCTAAACAATGGTAATAAGGATTACGCTCCAGCCGGATCTTTTGCTCGGAATATTCCGTCACAGCATAGGGACCTGACCCCATTGTCTGCTCCACGCCGGAGCCATAGTCATCCCCGGCCCGGGTGACAAAGGATTCGCTCAGGACGCTGCAGGATGGAGAGGCCAGCTCGTACAGGTATCCCTCGAACGGCTCCGACAGCGTAATCTCCAGATGCCGGTCATCCAGTACCCGGATCCCTTCCGGTATTTTCCCGGGCGTCCCCATCACCTCATCAGCCCCGTAGATGATATCCGCGAAATCTGTCTGGAGGCTCCCCGGCAGTGTCAGCATGCGGGCGAAACTGAACGCGACATCCGATGCCTTCACCTTTGACCCGTCGGAAAAATAAGCGTCATCACGCAGCGTAAAGCGATAGGTCTGGCCTCCGTTCTCGACCGAATAATCTTCCGCGAGGCCGTCCACGAGCCAGGCGACGCCATCTTCGTCTACCCAGACTTCAAACAGGCGCTCATAGATGTTCAGCGGAATCATATAGTCTGAGGATGTCTTATGGATATCCATGGTAGAGACCGGCTCTGACAGGCCGATCCTGAGCAGCCCTTCCTCCACAGATTCGGAACTCCCGCTTATCTCCCATTCGGTCATAGGGCTGCCGTCGAGTGCACCCTCCCCCCTCATGGCCCCGCCTTCTGGCGCTGCCTCACTCGTCATAGTGCC
>CAMORF010000196.1 GCA_946623485.1 uncultured Clostridia bacterium | reverse complement strand
CGCCGACAGCGAAGAACGCTTGCGTTCTGAGCGATGGGGGTGCTGAATAGTTACATTTTTTTTCACATATTGTGGGCGGGCTTGTGTTACAATGGGTAACGGTCTTATGGGGAAGTGTTACATCCATCATGGTGGAGAAAAGACAGCGCATCATGGATGCGGGAAAACTACGGATACAGGGACAAAACAATGGATCATGAATCGATATACGGAGAATTTGCGCCGGTGCTGCCACATGTGCTGGAGCGTTTCTGCCAGGAACTTGACATACTGAATGGACAGACGAAGGTGCGCACAGGGGAAGGAATCTATGAGCACCTGATTTCACGCGTGAAGAGTGAAGAGAGCATGCGGGAAAAATGTGACCGCAGGGGACTGCCGCAGACTTGCCGCAGTGCCCTGGCTGAAATCACGGATGCGATCGGGGTGCGTGTGATCACAAGGTTCATAGATGATATTTTCGAGATCGTGTCCTATATCAGGGCGCTTCCGGATGTGGAGATCGTGAAGGAAAAGGATTATATCCGCAACGCCAAACCGAACGGATACCGAAGCTATCACCTGATCCTGTCATATACCGTTCCGTGGAAAGACATAGACGGGCAGGTTCCGGGCTGTTATTTTATAGAAGTCCAGCTTCGCACGATCGCCATGGACTCCTGGGCAAGCCTGGAGCATCAGCTGAAGTATAAGAAAAATATTAAGAATCAGAAATTGATTGTATCGGAGCTGAAGCGCTGCGCGGATGAACTGGCGGGGTGCGATCTTTCCATGCAGACGATCCGGAACCTGATCCGCTCGGCTGACGAGGATGGGGAATCTGCAAGGGAATGATTTGGCCGATTCGCACTGCTGGCGCTGATGATGATACTGCAGGAGAATGATCCGGCTTAGGATCTGTCGCAAAATAACTTGTACATTTTGCTTGTCTTTTCAACGGATCGCACAGCTTAAAAATGAATCACATAGCCCGCCGGGGACGGCGGCCGGACATGTCAGAATAATATGGGAAGGGATGAACGATGAGAATCTTGATTGCGGAAGATGAAGAGCAGCTTTCACGCGCTGTGGCGGCTGTACTGACCCATACGGGATATGAAGTGGATACGGCACCGAACGGTGCGGAGGCTGTCAGGCTGGCAACGGAGCATGTTTATGACTGCATGGTCTTTGATATTATGATGCCGGTGATGGACGGGATCGAAGCCCTCTCCCGGATCCGGGCCAATGGCGATGTGACTCCGGTGATCCTGCTTACGGCCAAGGCGGAGGTGGAAGACCGCATTCAAGGCCTGGACGCGGGGGCGGATGATTACCTGACAAAGCCCTTCGCGATGGGAGAGCTTGCGGCAAGGATCCGGTCTGCGACAAGGCGGAAGCAATCATTTACCCCGAAACGGCTTGCGATGGGCAATGTCAGCCTGGATATCGAGCAGCAGGAGCTGAAAGCGGTGAACTCGATCCGGCTTGCAAAAAAGGAAAGCTCGCTGCTTGCGTATTTTCTCCTGAACCGGGAGAAGGATCTGATGCCGGACGAGATCTTTGAGAGAGTCTGGGGGGATGATCCGGAGATGGACCATGATGTTGTCTGGGTCTATGTATCCTATCTGAAGAACAAGCTGTTTTCTGTTTCGGCGGATATTACGATTACAGGGGAGAAGGCAGGGCCATACAGACTGTCTGTGAAAGCATGATCAAGAAGCTCCAGAAAAAGTTCATTATGATCGCGGGATTGGCAGTCGTCATTGTCATGGTCTGCGTGCTGTTCCCGATCAACATGATTAACCGCTACAGGGTCGGAAACGAATTGCGCAATACCATCCGGTACATTATGGACTCGGGCGGCGATTTCTCCGAGATGCAGGAGACGGAGAGCGAGCATGGAGGGCGGCAGAACTGGATTTTTGATTTCATCGCCAGAAACCCGGGCCTGAATTTTACGCCGGAAAGCAAATACCAGCTGCGTTATTTTATGATAACGGTGGAGAAAAGCGGCACTGTATCCGATGTAAGCCTGTCCCATATTGCCGCGGTTGGGGAGGAGGATGCGACGGCCCTTGCGCAGCGAGCCATGGCCAGCTTTCCGGACAGCGGATTCCTGAGCACGGGAACGAACAGCTATTTTTACCTGAGGCAGGAAAAGGGGGAAGGCGCGACAAAGATCGGTTTCCTGGAATGTACGAGGGAAGTGATCAACCTTCAGGTCTTTTCTTATGTTTCCATCGGGTTCGGACTGGTCTTGATTGTTGTATTTGTGATTGTGATCGCGATCCTTTCCAGAAAGGCCATGCAGCCTTATATTGATAACATCGAGAGCCAGCGCGAATTCATTACAAATGCCGGGCACGAGCTGAAGACACCCCTCGCGATCATTTCCGCGAACGCGGAAGTCATTGAGATGATCAACGGGAAGAGTGAGTGGACCGACAGCATACTTGCCCAGGTAAAACGGGGAACCAGCCTGATCAATGACCTGATCACCCTGTCCCGGACCACGGAGGCGGAGCAGATTGTATTGACAGATGTCGATGCGTCGAAGATTCTGCAGGAATCCGCCGAATCCTTCCGTCCTGTCATCGAAAAAGAAGGGAAGCGGCTTTCGATCCAGATCCAGGAAGGGGTGATGGTGAGAGCCGAGGAAAAGATGATGACAGAGCTGTGCAATATCCTGGTGGACAATGCTGCCAAGTATTGTGATGATGGCGGAGAGGTGACTGTGTTGTTGAAAAAGCGCGGAAAAGGTGCGCAGATTCAGGTGTCCAACACCTATCAGGAGGGCGCCGGGGAGGATTATGGCAGGTTTTTCCGCAGGTTTTACCGGGGGGATGTGTCCCATAACAGCAAACAGTCAGGCTATGGGATCGGGCTCTCGATGGCCCAGACAATTGCGGAAAAATTCAGGGGGAGTATCGCGGCAGGATGGAAAAACGGAGTGATTACATTTACGGTAACACTTTGACTGCCAGAAAATGATGAAGGAGAAACGATATGGCGAAGGCCAGGACAATCCAGCAGATCCTTGCGGAAAATGGGCTTGCGTTTGCCCAGAACATGGAGCAGCATTATATGACAGAGCTGGAAGGCATCTGGAATGAGGCATGCGCTGAAAATGGAGGGGAGATCACGGATGCCAGGATTGATGAATACCTGGATGTACTGAAGAAGATGGGGCTTGCAATTCCGGTTCACCGCGAGACGATGGAGCGGGAACAGGAGAAACGCAGGTCAGCGCACCCGGATCCGGAAGTGGTCCGGATGCGGAAGCTGATCTCTGAGGAAAAAGCCAGCGAGAGATCAAGGATGGCAGAACGGAAAGCAGCGCATAAAGCAAAGGGAAAGGGAAGCGGAAAAAACGGCCAGGCTTCCGGCGAAAAAGGGTCAAAAGGCCCGGATTTGTCGCGCAAAGCCCACGGAAAACTGACCGGACCCGGGATTTCCGGCTGCGGCCCGGCGCTGTCCTATGAGGATCCGGATGCTGTCAGCGGATTGGAGGCTGGGCCCGATCCGGATGAGGTTTACAGGATCTTTCCGGCACAAACGAAAACAGACCTTGGGCATAAGGTTTTCCTGATTCTGGAGATTCCCTCCGGTGCCAATGTGCCCCACCGGATCTTTGGGGGATTTACGAATCCTGAGCGGCGCCTGGCGTTCGAATACTATGACGGCGGGGAACGGTATCATATGTCCCGCCTGGACATGAGCGGTGCGGATATCCGGTTCAGAAAGCTGTTTTCCTGGCTGGGGACGCACCATATTTCCGTGCGCCTGAGCGGAACGAGGGACGGAAATTCGTTCTATGTATACCGGATCAAGGCGGTGGAGCCTGTTCTGGACGGCGGCAGCCTGCAACCGTTTGAGGATCAGTTCCTGCAGTATATGATCGAGCGGATCCGCACGTCAATCCTGCAGGCGAGCGAGGAAGAGGTTCCGGAGCAGATGAGCATGAGCACGCTGCCGGAGATCATCAATTTCATGGATTGCTGCGGCGACACCTTGCCTGCGAATATCCGCCAGTGGGCGCGGAAAAACATTGTTACTGCCGGGCAGGAGGGCGGGAATGCCGATGAGAAACGGCATGCGCAAAGAGCGCTTTCCATGATGCTCCAGGTGCGGTGGAGAAGCTCTTATTTTGATCCGATCGATCCGGTAGAGGCACGCAAGATCCTGGACGAAGAATTATACGGCCTGGAGAAGGTGAAGCAGAGGGTGATCGAGACGATTATCCAGATTAACCGGACCCATACATTGCCCAGTTATGGCCTTTTGCTTGCCGGCCCTGCCGGGACGGGAAAGAGTCAGATCGCATACGCGGTGGCGCGGATCCTGAAGATCCCGTCGGCAATCTTCGATATGAGCACGGTCCGGGATCCGGAAGCGCTGACCGGAACCCCGCGTATCTATACCAATGCGCGGCCGGGGAGGATCATGGAAGCGTTTTCCATGACCGGCAGCTCCAATATTGTATTTGTCATCAATGAGCTGGATAAGGCGGACCACGAAGGGCAGAATGGAAATCCGGCAGATACGCTGCTGACGCTGCTGGATAATCTGGGCTTCACCGACAACTATATGGAGTGTCAGATTCCGACCCAGGGCGTGTACCCGATCGCAACCGCCAATGATAAGGACAGGATCTCGGATCCCCTGATTACGAGGTTCGCCGTGATTGACATCCCGGATTACACGCCGGAAGAAAAAAGAATCATTTTCCGCGATTATTCCCTGCCAAAGGTGCTTCGAAGGATGGGTATGAGCCAGGAGGAATGCCGTGTCCTTCCGGATGCCGTGGACGCAATTATCGACTTATACCGGGACAGGCCGGGATGCCGCGACCTGGAGCAGGCCGCGGAGCATCTGGCCGGGCATGCGCTGTATGAAATTGAGACAGGCGGGGCTTCCAAGGTAGCGTTCGGGGCGGCAAAAGCCCGGGAACTGCTGGAGGGTTAAGAGATGACTTA
>CAMORF010000195.1 GCA_946623485.1 uncultured Clostridia bacterium | reverse complement strand
GGATGGCATTCGATCTTCTGAATCTCCTTGTTGGAGTAACGAAACACCGCAACCCTCCAGGGATGCTCCGGCTCCGTATCAACAATGTAAAAATTGCTGGTATCGCCGGGAAGAAACTCCAGTACCGTGCCAAACGGTCTGAAAGCAGCCGCGCTTACACTCTCAATCGCAACTCCCATCTCTATTTCTATCCTCCTCTCCCTGCCTATTGTTCATTTACAGCCATCCGGCCCCCTGGTGACCACGCCTCAGCTCAGAGCGCTTTGCGCTCTGAGCGATGGGGGTGGTGAACAGTTACGTTCATTTTTCCTCCAGGAACAATCCTTCCTTCAGCATCCTCGCGTAAAGGATCGCATTCTGATGGTCATATTCGTATTCCAGCGCTTTCCGGAAGCATTCCTCTGCCTTTTGGGTATCGCCGGATCCAATTCCGGCAAGCCCCATCAGATACCAGCAATGCGCTGTATTCTTTTTCGTAAGATCCGTGTCAAAGATCAGGAAGTCAGGCATGGAAACCGCAAAATAATCATATTCCATCACGTCATTCACATGCCGCTCGCCATAATCCATCAGCTTGTTAAAGCACATGCAGGCTTCCTTTTCCTTGCCCAGCCTGCGCTTCGCAAGCCCCTTGAACAGGATCATGTCCGCAGGCTGGTCATAATAATACATAGCGCCGGCAGGCTCATCCTGGCCAAGCTCAGCTTTTTCATATGCCTTTTTTGCTTCATGGGCATCGCCCAAGGCTTCTTGGGTTCTGCCAAGCCAGTACCAGATATGGTTGTCCTTGGTTCCCTCAAGTCTTCCTTCCCCAAGGTTCTCCGGATAAAGCAGCGCCTGCTCCAGCTTCTCTTTCGCCGCCTTCGCGTCTCCGGCTTTCAGACTGCGCACCGCCATCTGTACCAGGCTGGTCTTATACTGCATCGGGACCTTGCCTTCTCCGCCCTCCCACGGACGGAACCGGTGCCCCATGATCCTGTCGTAGACTGTTTCATATTGCCCAGCGGTATTGCGCATGGTCAGCTCTTCCACCAGAAGGTCATCGCGTTTCATCGAAAGCTCTTCATGTCCTGAAAAATGCGCCAGCCTTTCCTCAATGCTGATTCCCGCCTTCTTATAAAGCTGATCGAGTTCCAGGAATACCCGGGCATCTCCTTCGTCCAGAGAAAATGCAAGTTCCATCTCAGCCAGCGCATCCTTCGTCCGGTTCATTTTATTATAATAAACCAGTGCCAGGTTCCGGTGTACAGTGGGAAAGCTTCCATCGATCTTTGCCGATCTCTCCCACAGATGCGCAGCCTTCTCATACTGTAATTTGTCATAGAACAGGCAGCCCAGATAGTAGCAGGCCCGCGCGCAGCCCTTGCCCTGTTTTGACAGGACGCTGATCGCATCCTCCAGTACCAGGATATCCTCAAGCTTGTTGGGGAAACAGTAGGCGGCATCATCGATCTCCGCTTTCTCGTATGCCGCAAGAGCCCCTGCGCCTGCAGTCTCTTCATCCGTCTGCAAAACTGCCGTGCCGGCTTTCCCCTTGCGTTCCAGATAAGATGTCTGCCCTTCCATCTCCAGCTTCCTCAGCGCAAATCCCCGGTAATAGTCAACCAGCGGATGCTCCCCTTCGTACAGCTTCAGAAGCTCCAGCGCCTCCTGCGCCATGCCAGCCTCAAGGAAGTCTCTCGCGGCGGCAAGATAATTCCCTGCAAAGCCGCGCATGAATGCCGTCATCTGCTCCAGACAGGCTTTCTCATGAGTAATCTTGTAACCGATAAAGCGGGACACATAATCAAAGGGATCGAGTTCCAGGCTGGAAGCAATCATGTCCAAAGCCTTCTCATTTTCCCCAAGCTTTCCGAGTACAGCCGCCTTCAGGCCCCTGGCCTTCACATTATGGGCATTCTTGACCAGGCTCTTCTCACAAAAATCAAGCGCCGCGTGGAATTCTCCCCGCCGGGCAGCGATTACTGCAAGATAATAGAAGCCCATCTCCTGCATCTCATTGCTCCAGCAGGCTTTATAGAACCGGTCATAAGCTTCTGCCTCCCGTCCGAGATACAAAAGGCAGACGCCGAGATTGTACATAGCTTCCGAGTGATACGGGTTCGGCGTCATCATGGTTGAGCGCCGGATGGACGCCTCAAAGTATGGAACCGCGGCTTCAAAATTACCGCGCCTCATCAGCAGAAGCCCGTAAGCGTTGTTGACACGCATGTCGCCCGGATCCCGCTTGAGCGCTTCCAGGTAATAGGGATCCGGCAAAAATGTCGCGTGGCGGTACTGCTCAATGTGTTCCGCCGTCAGAAACAGCTCTTCGTTTGTCAGAATCTCCTCCGGCTTCTTTGCCGCCGCCGCAGGCTTCGCCATCTCCGGGATTCCCTGCTCTTTCGGCTGGTATTCGACCAGAACCTGGTCGCCATCCCGCACAACAATCCGAAGCTCCGTCTCCTTTCTTGCATCGACTTCCACGCATTTTTCAAATACCTTCACAGGAGAGAGTTCTGCCTGTGTGTCATAAACCAGCTTCCCTCTCACATACAGCTCAATCCCGGCAGCCGGGTGAAGCGCAGTCGCATAGACGATGATGTGTGCCTGACAGCCGGCCTCACCCTGATGCGCGCCAGCCTCCTTAGCCGAAGCAGCATCCCGCCTATCCTCAGGAGTAACCAGTTCCAGATTCACGGCCGCGTCGATGGTCGCGTTTTTCACCTGCCCCACCTTTTTATAGGGCATGAAATACTGAGTGAATGTCTTTTCCTCAAACGGTTTCAGCCAGGAGAAATCCGGCTGGTTATCCGTAAACACGCCGCACATCAGCTCAATATAAGGGCCGTCCGCATCCGTCAGGTTCCTGTCCCATGCCTTCCCGAAATCACCGCAACCCCAGGTCCACTGTTTCTTGCCCGGAGACACATGATGATCCGCGACATGCAAAAGCCCTGCTTCCACGCCATAATCATATCCGCCCACAAAGTCATAGTCCGATTTTTCAGCCATGTAGCTTGTCGGTACCGGGATGTTCTTATACCGGGAGATATCCACGCCTTCACTGTAATCGTGCTTGTAATAAACGCCGCGGGCAATCGGGAACCTTGACACATCCCGCTTCCCGTGATCCATCACAAAATGCACATCCGTCGGAAACACAGACTGGGTGTTGTCATTGACCGGAACCGCCGGGTTCGCCCACCACAGGAAGGTCTGCGGCAGATTCGTACGGTTATACAGCTGCCCTTTGATCTCGATGTATGCCTTATCCGGATACAGGGTAAATGACGTGATTCCCTTTGTCCCGTACATCTGGTCAATATCGTTGCACAGAAGCGTCATGCTTCCGTCCTCATGCCTGGTGATCATATGGTCAACCGGCAGATAGGTTGTCGGCCGGTGATGCTGCGGCCAGTTAAATTCGATCCCGCCAGAAATCCAGGGGCCTGCCAGACCCACCAACGCAGGCTTGATCACGTGATTATAGTAAACAAAATCATACTGGTTCGTCTTATCCAGCGCGCGCTGAATCCGTCCGCCAAGCTCCGGGAGGACCATGACCTTCAGATAGTCATTTTCCAGCCAGACCGCATGCCAGACTTTATCCTTCCTGGTGAAGCTGATCTCCTCAGTCGTCGGATACGGATACAGTTTTCCGCTCGATCCCTGATATACACGCTTCTCAAGAAACATCGGATTCTTATCAGGTTTTCCCGTCTCATAGGTCGGGATCGTTACATCCTCTTCCCAGATTCTCACTTCACTCATCTTTTCCACCTCAATTGGCATCCGCCCATGACAGCTTTTGCACTTCCTGATATAATACGCTCTATATGATTCCTGATCTTTCTATGACTCCTGATATGGAACATTTATTTCGTAATGCAAACAACTTCCTGACAGATCCGGACAGATCTTCAGGATTGCCGGGAAAGGACGGATTCATCTTGCATGTCCGGCTTTCAGAACGGAAAACCGTTCCCGTATACTCACACATTCCATACGCTTCCACGGAAGTGAAGAGGTCTCCCCATGCATTCTTCCGAGAAACACGTTACATCTGATTCCGATTTTTACATCTACGAGCCAAGCACGCTGGCCCGGGATGTCTATCTCTACCCGCTCTCCTCCGGTCATTTCCGCTATACACCCGGATACCGGAATCAGCGCAGAAGCTTTGACTCTTATGAATTATTTTATGTGGAAGAAGGATCCGTTGAATTGAAAAGCCATTCCCGGACCTTCCTCGCCACTGCAGGGCAGTTCGTCCTCCTGGACTGCTACAGCCCGCACAGCTATTACAGCAAAGACGGCTGGGCCTGTTACTGGCTCCACTATGACGGTCTCGTGGCAGGAGCCTTTTACCGCCGCATCGTCGATGCCTGGGGCGGTTTTTTGTTTGACCTGAATCAATACTCTCCCGCCTACCAGCACCTGATGAATATCTACGAGCTCTTCCGGCGTTCCCGCCCGGTTGATGAAGCCGGCATCTCCTCCAGCATCACATCCATCCTGAACGCAATCCTGTCCAGCGCGCCCAGGAAGCAGGAAAATGTTCCGGTCCGGGAGGCTGTCGCGTCTGCCGTCGCGTACATCAACGAACGGTTCCGCTATCCGATCTCTCTGCAGGATCTCGCGGAACACTCCGCCATCAGCCCGTATTATTTCACCCGCGTCTTCCACCGTGAAACCGGCTTTACGCCCCATCAGTACATTATCAACACACGTCTGTCCAATGCGAAATTCCTGCTCCGCACGACAGAGGATTCCGTCAAAAACATCGCCATCCAGACGGGATGGTCTTCCGAAAGCACCTTCTGTTCCGCATTCCGCAAAAGTGTCGGCATGACCCCCTCACTGTACAGGAAACGGAATCTTTATGATACGCAGCAAAGCATTTGAGAATGTATCGTAAACGAATTCTCTAAGGAGCTGTTACAAAATAAATTGTGCAGATTGCGCAGGATTTTCATTCGAG
>CAMORF010000194.1 GCA_946623485.1 uncultured Clostridia bacterium | reverse complement strand
ATTGCCGGAGGAATCTATGGGATACAGATTTTATGGCTGGGAAACTGCAGATGTGAAGGATGACCTGGGCCGTACGCCCAGGGATTATTATGATCTTCTTTCCGGCATCTGGTGCGCTGAAACCTGCGCGCCCCGGATGCGGAAGGATTGGAGCGAGGAGAACCCGACGCTGGGGCAGTGCTCTGTCACGGCATTCCTGCTCCAGGATCTCTTTGGCGGCAAAGTATATGGCGTGCCGCTGGAGAATGGGGGATTTCATTGTTTCAATGAGGTGGACGGGTGCGTATTTGACCTGACAAGTGAGCAGTTCGGGGATACCGTGCTCGATTACACCGGCTGCCCGGAACAGGACAGGCGCGTTCATTTTGCAAAGGAAGAGAAACGGAAGCGGTATGAATTACTGAAGCGCAGGCTTGCGTCTGCTGCTGCTATGTAACCTGTTATCGCTCCGTACAATTCAGAGAAAAAGACAAGCAAGATTGATTGGTGATTCTTGAGCAGAGCTTTACTGCTGATGTTATGATGAAATCTGATAAGACCCAGGGAAAGCGGCGATCCATCGCGATGGAGCTTTTTGTCCTGTTCATCGGGCTGCTCCTTCTGATCATGGTTGCGCTGCTGTGTATGAACAATGCCTATCTGACGCGTTTTTATGAGATGCGTCTCAGGTTTACGTTGAAAAAGGCATACCACGAGGTAGATGCCCATGTTTCTTCCGAGAATGGGGTGGACCGGGAGTATTTTGAAAATGAATTCCGATCGCTGGAGCGGTCCGGAAATATCGCTCTGGTGATATCCGATCCGGAATTTGATGCGGTGATTGAGGTAAGCCGCGAGGATGACCAGGTGATGGCTGCCAGGCTGAATGCCTACAGCATGGGACTTGATCAGGCCGACTGCGTGATCCTGGAACAGGGCGAAGGCTATGTCATCCAGAAGAAGCCGGACGGAAAATACCAGATGGACTTTCTGGAGATGTGGGGGGTCCTGCCATCGAGCAACTATCATTTTATGATGCGCATCCCGATGGACAGCATCCGGATGAGCGTGAAAATCTCCAATGAGTTTATCCTGTATACGATCCTTCTGACCGCTTTGATCGGCATTGTCCTGATCGCATGGCTGTCCAGGCGGATTGCACGCCCCGTGAAGGAGCTGACGCGCCTGTCAGAACGGATGGCGAACCTTGATTTTGACGCGAAGTATACGAGCGGCGGGAAAAATGAGATCGGTCAGCTGGGCGAGAACTTCAACCAGATGAGTGAGGCGCTGGAGAAAGCAATCTCCGAACTCAAGACGGCTAACAACGAGCTGCAGAAAAACCTGGAGGAGAAGACGAAGATCGATGACATGCGGCGGGAATTCCTCTCCAATGTCTCGCATGAGCTGAAGACGCCTCTCGCTTTGATCCAGGGTTATGCGGAGGGGCTGCAGGACAGTGTCGCGGATGATCCGGAATCCAGGGATTATTATTGCGAGGTGATCGTGGACGAGGCGGCGAAGATGAATGCCCTTGTCCAGAAGCTGCTGACGCTGAATCAGCTGGAATTTGGGGAAGATGAGGTGACAATGGTTCGCTTTGATCTGGCTGAATTGATCCGGGGCAAGGTGGGAGCCTCGAAGATCCTGGCGGATCAGAAATGTGCTTCTTTGTCTTACGAAGGCCCTGAGAAATTGGAAGCATGGGGGGATGAGTTCAAGGTTGAAGAGGTTCTCACCAATTACCTGAGCAATGCGATCAACCATGTGGATGACGCGGACAGCGGCCACTCCGGATCCCATCAGCCATCCATGCCTTCCCATGCTGCTTCGGAAGGCTTCCCGCAGGCAGGAGAGTGCGTTCGGAGGATTGTGGTCAGCGCGCGCCTGGAGGATGCTGCGGAAAAAATCCGTGTGAGTGTATTTAACACGGGAAGCCATATTCCGGAGGAAGACCTGGATCAGGTATGGGAAAAGTTCTTCAAGGTTGACAAGGCCCGCACCCGGGAATATGGGGGAAGCGGTGTCGGCCTCTCCATCGTACGTGCCATCATGGAGTCATTTCACCAGCAATTCGGAGTCCGGAATCTGGACGATGGAGTTGAATTCTGGTTTGAGCTGGATTACGCGGGCGCGAAAGAGCAGGGCAGCATGCCTGGGCAGCCGGAAGGCAGGAATACAGATGGCGCTCTTTCCTCGAGAAGCGAGGATCGCAGGGAACGCCGCGCGCGGGAGGCTGCTGAGAAAGAGACGCTGAAGCGGATGAAAAAGGAGATGCAGAAGGAAGATGAAGCCTTGGACGCAGAATGGGTCAGCACATCTGACAGGGAATGAGCGGGATCCGGTGATCATCATCGGGGCGGGAGCATCGGGAATGATGGCAGCCTGCGCCGCAGCCGGGGAAGGCGCGCGGGTTCTGGTCCTGGAGAAAAATGAGAAGCCGGGAAAAAAGATCTATATCACGGGTAAGGGCAGGTGCAATTTTACGAACCTTTGTGATACGGAGGATTTTTTTACCAACGTGCCGCGCAATGCAAGCTTTCTTTATTCTTCTGTCTACAGCTTTGACGCCCATGCGGCGCGGGACTGGTTTGAGGCGCATGGCGTACGCACAAAGGAAGAACGCGGGCAACGTGCATTTCCCATCAGTGACCATGCCTCCGATATTACAAGATGCCTGGTGCAGGAGATGAAACGACTGGGCGCAGAGCTATGGCTGAATACGGAGGTGAAAGAACTGCTGTTTTCTTCTGCGCAGCATGGAGAGGTCCTGGGGGTAAGGCTCGCGGATGGACGTAAGCTCAAGACCAGGTGCGTGATTGTTGCGACCGGAGGACTGTCTTACCCGTCGACCGGTTCTACCGGGGACGGATACCGGTTTGCCCGGTCTGCCGGGCATCAGGTGAGCCGTCTGTCTCCTTCCCTGGTTCCGTTTAATGCAGCGGAGGAGGATGTGATGCAGATGCAGGGGCTGTCCCTTAAAAATGTGACTTTCACGGTTGAAGGGAAAAAGCGGCATCTGTTCCAGGAGCTGGGGGAGCTGATGTTTACCCATTTCGGTGTGACCGGACCGCTGATCCTGAAGGCGAGTGCCCTGGTACAGGATGAGATTGCGAAGGGGCCGCTGCGCGCCTGGATTGACCTGAAACCGGCATTGACCGTACAGAAGCTGGATGCCCGGATCCTGCGCGAATTTGAAGGCAGCCAAAACCGTTCCGTCCGCAATGCCATCAGGGGCCTGTATCCGTCAAAGATGGTTCCGGTGATCCTGAAGCGTTCGGGAATCGATCCGGACCTGCCGGTCCATGAGATGACAGCTTCCGCCAGGAAGCAGCTGATTGGCCACACGAAACAGTTTGCGCTGACCCTGACCTCCCTGCGGGGGTTTCACGAGGCGGTGATCACCCGGGGCGGCGTTGATGTCAGGCAGATTGATCCGGGAACGATGGAATCAAAGCTTGTGAAGGGGCTTTACTTTACAGGCGAGGTATTGGACGTAGATGCATTTACAGGCGGCTTTAACCTGCAGGTTGCGTGGTCAACCGGGCGGGCGGCCGGAGAGGCTGGAGGGAGAGAATATGGGCTTTAATATTGCGATTGACGGACCTGCCGGGGCAGGAAAAAGTACTGTGGCAAAAAAGGCGGCGGAGGAGCTTGGCTTTATCTATGTGGATACGGGAGCCATGTACCGGACGATCGCGATTTCCCTTCTTCGCAAAGGGGTTGACGCGTCGGACAGTGAAGCGCTGGAACGGGCATTGCCGGACATCGATGTGCGCATTTCTTATCAGGAAGGCGTGCAGCATATGCTGTTAAACGGGGAGGATGTATCGAACCTGATCCGCACACCGGAGGTGTCCGAGGCTGCGTCCCGGTTTTCCGCGATTCCTGCTGTCCGGAAAAAGCTGTTGGATCTGCAGCGCAATCTTGCCGCAACGGAGGATGTGCTCATGGACGGACGGGACATCGGTACCGCGATCCTTCCGGACGCCGGGCTGAAGATTTACCTGACGGCGAGCGTGGAGGTACGTGCCATGAGACGTTACAAAGAGCTCCAGGAGAAGGGGCAGGCGTGTACGTTTGCTCAGATCCGTCAGGAGATTGAAGAGAGGGACTATCGTGACATGCACCGCGAGATTGCGCCCCTCAGGCAGGCGGAGGATGCGGTCCTTCTGGATACTTCTGACATGGATCCGGATACGGTCGTACAGAAGATTGTGGCTTATGCGAAGGAACGGATATGATAGTGCAGTTTGCGAAAGATCATTCTACAGGCCGACTGTATTACTGCATGATTGATTGCAGATGTATGTTATGTGACTGGCCTATAAGGAGCAGATAGATGGAAGAGGACAGGCAGGTCCGGGAACGGATCGATGCGCTGAGGGAAAGATGCCAGAGAGAAGATAGCCCGGATCCACCTGGCAGCGGGGAATTGCGGGGGAACCTGTGGGTTTCCCCGGATGGGCTGTGTGCCTTGTATCAGGCGAAAAGTGCCGGGTTTTGTTTCGGCGTACAGAGAGCAGTTGACCAGGTCTATGAACAGATTGAATCCGGCGCGGAGCCGATCTATACGTTTGGACCGATCATTCACAACGAGATTGTGGTAAATGACCTGGAGGAGAAGGGAGTCAAGGTGCTCCGGTCGGAGGCGGAGCTGGAAACGCTCCGGAAGGGGAGCGTTGTCATCCGGTCTCACGGGGTGGGCCGGGATGTATATGCGAGGATCCAAAAAAACGGGCTCAAGGCCGTGGATGCCACCTGTCCCTTCGTCAGGAAGATCCACCGGATTGTGGAGGAAAAGGGGCGGGAAGGATATGAGGTCGTCATCATCGGATCCGCGTCCCATCCGGAGGTTGAGGGGATCCGTGGATGGAGCACAGGAGAAGTCACAGTGGTGGAAACAGAAGAGGACGCGCGGTCATTTGTACCCAAAACAGACAAACCTTTATGTGTTGTTAGCCAGACGACATTCAACTTGAAGAAATTTCATAAATTTGTTGAAA
>CAMORF010000193.1 GCA_946623485.1 uncultured Clostridia bacterium | reverse complement strand
GCGTGGCGAGGGTGAGGGTATCCATCTCTGGGGGAATCTCCCGGAAAAGATCCCCGGCAAAAACAAACTGCACGATATAACCGTGAAGTTATAAGGAGTTGACCGTATGACAGCAGAAAGCTGGCGAAAAAAGATAATATCGAACATGAAAAAAGCCGGCACCTATGCTGTGACATACGATGCAGCTGTGGCTACGCTGGCTGATTTACTGGAGCAGAGGGATGCTGTGTATCAGCAGTACGTTGATGAAGGCTGCGAGGCTCTTGTCGAGAAGATCAGCGACAGAGGCGCCAGGAACTACTCCAAGAATCCTCTGCTGACCGTCTGGATGGACCTTAACAGGGATGCACTGGCTTACTGGCGGGACTTAGGTCTCACTCCTGCCGGCTTAAAAAAGCTGAATGATGAGGCGCTGAAGAAGCCAGGAAAGACTTCCTCGCTTGAGCAGGCGCTGGCTAACCTTGCGAGCGCATAAGCACTGGAAGGAAGTTCTCCGGTATGTGGAGAGCATCCGGGACGGGAAGAAGATAGCCTGCAGGGAGACCAAGCAGGCTGTGGAGAGATTCTTCCGGGATTTGGATAACCCGGCGTATGAGTTGAACCATGACGGGCCAGAGTTCTGCATCGGCATCATCGAGTCCACGCTCTGCCATCAGCAGGGCGAAGACCTTGACGGAAATCCTCTGCGAGGTACGCCGTTCCTACTGCAGCCGTTTCAGAAGTTCATCATTTACAACCTGGTGGGATTCCGCCTGAAGGGCACCAGCGTGGTCCGGTTCCATGAGGCTCTGTTGTTCTTCCCGCGTAAAAACGGCAAGACAGGTTTTGCGGCGGCTCTGGCATGGGCGCTGTCGTTATGGTATCGGCGGTCAGGCTCAAAGTGCTACATCACCAGCGCGGCGCTGATGCAGTCTCTGGAAGCATTCAACTTCCTGGACTACAATGTCGAGCGCATGGGCGAGAAGCAGGTCAGAGGCAAGACTGACGGCCTGGTTAAAGTCATAGACAACAATAATGAGCATTCGATGGAAGCTAATCTGTCGGATGGCTCTTTTTTTATACGCGCTTTGGCTGCCAATCCGGATGCACAGGACTCCCTGAACGCGAACCTTTGTATCTGTGATGAGATTCATGCCTTCAAGGTCCCGAAGCAGTACAACCTGTTTAAGGAATGCCAGAAGGCATACACCAACAAGCTTCTCATCGGCATCAGCACGGCCGGCGATGATGAGCAGGGGTTCCTGGGTCAGAGATTGAAATACTGCAGGCAGGTCCTGGACGGAACCGTCACGGATGAGCAGTATTTTATATTTATTTGCTGCGCGAATCCTGAAGAAGACGGCGAGATTGATTATACGAATCCAAGAGTTCACGAGATGGCGAATCCGAACTATGGCGTCACCATCCGGCCGCAGGAGATTCTGAACGACGCCCTACAGGCTCAGAACGACCCACAGCAGAGGAAGGACTTCCTCGCGAAGTCGCTGAACGTGTTCACGAACGCCATGAAGGCATGGTTTGACATTGATGAGTTCCGGCGGTCCGACCAGCAATATGACTGGAGTCTTGAGGAACTGGCTAAGCTGCCGATTCAATGGTACGGCGGAGCTGATCTTTCCCGGATGTATGACCTCACGGCTGCGGCATTGTATGGCCAGTATCAGGGAGTTGATATCGTCATTACACATGCGTTCTTTCCGGTAGTGATGGCAGCCAGGAAGGCAGACGAAGACCAGATACCTCTATTCGGATGGGCGGACGATGGGTTGCTGACAATGTGCAATAGTCCGACGGTGAATATCTCGGATATTGTTAACTGGTTTATCTCCATGCGAAACATGGGGTTCAAGATAAAACAGGTAGGCCACGACCGGAAGTTCGCCGGCGAGGAATACTTCCCGGCCATGAAGGCGGCACACTTCAACATAGTAGATCAGCCTCAGTATTATTATCTTAAGTCACAAGGCTTCCGACACATTGAGAAGGCCGCTAAGGATGGAAAGCTATATTATTTACACTCGGAAGCGTATGAATACTGCGTTTCCAATGTCAGAGCAATCGAGAAGACAGACGATGCCGTCCAATATGAAAAGATCCAGCCGACACATCGAATTGACCTGTTTGATGCGTCGGTTTTCGCATGCGTCCGCATGGCTGAAGACATGGAGAAAAAGAAGAAGGCGGCGGCATGGTGGGGAGGCGATGAAAAGAAATGATATTCCCGTGGAAAAAAAGAGAAACAGCTCCGAGCGGAAAGGTCGCTTTCCTCATCTCGGATGAAGCACACGAAATTCTATGTGTGCCGGGCTACACCAGCCTGGACAGATGTCCGGAAGTGGTAACTGCCTGCAGAAGGATTGCCGAGCTTGTTGGAAGCATGACCATTCATCTAATGGCTAACACGGAACGCGGCGACATCCGGATCACAAATGAGTTGTCAAGGGTGATTGACATTGACCCGATGCCGAATATGACACGGTCCGGCTGGATGCAGGCCATCGTGATGAATCTGCTCCTGTACGGCAAAGGAAACAGTATTGTGATTCCCCATACCTACAAAGGATTGCTGAAGTCATTGGAGCCGATATCGGCGGAGCGAGTGTCGTTTGTGCCGGAAGGATATCGGGATTATAAAGTGCAGATTGACGGAGTCACCAGGAATCCGCAGGATCTTCTGCATTTTACTTACAATCCCGACAAGCTTTATCTGTGGAAGGGAACTGGCATCAACATTTCGCTTCGAGACATTACAAAGAACCTTGCGCAGGCCCAGGCAACACAGAACGCATTCATGTCCAGTAAATGGAAGCCTTCCATCATTGTGAAGGTTGACGGACTGACAGATGAATTCGCAAGCCCGGAGGGACGGCAGAAACTGCTCGACAGCTATGTGAAACCTGCGAAGGATGGAGATCCGTGGCTGATTCCGGCTGACCAGTTCCAGGTGGAGCAGGTACGGCCGCTGACACTGGCTGATCTTGCCATCAATGACACAGTGGAACTGGACAAGAGAACGGTTGCCGCTGTACTTGGTGTGCCTCCGTTCCTGCTGGGTGTTGGCGAATACAATCGACAGGCTTGGAATAGCTTTGTCCAGAACACCGTCAGACCGATTGCGATAGCTATTCAGCAAGAGATGACTAAGAAGCTTATCCTGTCGCCGAAGTGGTATCTGAAGTTCAATGTCCGGAGCCTTCTTGATTGGGACCTTCAGACGGTATACACGGTATTCGGTGGGCTGTCAGATAAAGGTATCGTTACCGGCAACGAAGTCAGAGACATTATCGGTATGTCGCCGATGGATGGTCTTGATGAGCTGCGCATCCTGGAGAACTATATTCCCAGCGATATGATAGGCCAGCAGAAAAAACTAATACAGGACGGTGGAGAAGATGAATAGAACTGTGAGAAGCATTCCGTCGGAGTTCTCCGTACGGGAAGACGGCGACAGCCACATCATCGAGGGCTATTTCGCCGTGTTTAATTCCAATTACGAAATTGCACCCGGTATGAGCGAGTCAATCGCGCCAGGTGCTTTTTCTAATACACTTTCAAACGATGTCCGCGCATTGATTAACCATGACACGACATTGGTGCTCGGACGGACAAAGGCTAACACTCTGGAGCTACGCGAAACAGAGCGCGGGTTATGGGGCAAGATCTACATCAATCCGAACGATGTAGATGCTATGAACCTGTACGAGCGTGTTAAGCGCGGCGATGTTGACCAGTGTTCGTTTGGGTTCAATATCCGGTCCCAGGATACCGACATCCGGGATGACGGAAGCGTTCATTGGACAATTAAGGACGTGGAACTGTTTGAAGTATCATGTTGCACGTTTCCTGCCTATGAGGAAACCAACATCGCAGCCCGCGCTGCTGAACGCGATGATATCAAAAAGCGAGAAGCAGAAGCATGGCGAGCCAAAATGAAAGAGAGGTTATTCAATGGCTTTAAAGGCACTGATGCTGCGGAAGAAAATTGATGCCGCAAAGAAAGCTCTTGCTGCCGTTGAGGAATCCATGAAGGATTTCGAGGCAAGGGAGGCCGAGATTGCAAAGGCAATTGAAGAGGCCGAAACTGATGAAGAGCGTTCCGCAGTAGAAGAAGAGATTACACAGTTTGACGGTGAGAAGGCTGAAGCTGAGTCCAAGAAGGGCGAGCTGGAGCGCACCGTAAGTGAGCTGGAAGAAGAGCTTGCTGAGATTGAAGCAGCACAGGAAACACCGGCGCCGGAGATTCCGGCAGAACCGGAAGAAAGAGAGGAGAAGAAACCTATGGAGAACAGAACCAAGTTTTTGGGCATGTCTATGCAGGAGCGTGATGCTTTCATCGCACGCGAGGATGTACAGGGCTTCCTGGCAGAAGTCAGAACCGCAATGAAGGAGAAGAGAGCAATCACCAACGCTGGTCTGCTCATTCCGACGGTTATCCTCGGACTGCTCCGCGAAAACATTATTGAGTATTCCAAGCTGTACAAGCACGTCAACGTCCGCAGAGTTCCGGGCGAGGGCCGCATGATCATCGAGGGCGCAATTCCGGAGGCGGTATGGACTGAGATGTGTGCAAACCTCAACGAGCTCGACCTGGCATTCTCTCAGGTAGAGGTCGATGGCTACAAGGTAGGCGGATACTTCAGAATTTGCAACGCTACTCTTGAGGATTCCGACATCGATCTGGCTGCTGAGCTCATCACCGTGCTGGGCCAGGCTATCGGCTTCGCACTGGATAAGGCTATCCTTTACGGAACCGGCACCAAGATGCCGACCGGTATCATGACCAGCATCGCATCCGGCAACATCGTGAGCCATGCCGCATCTGTAGTGGACAAGGCACTCATGAAGGCCATCATCGGAGACGCAGGCCTTGCCTCCAGCAAGTACAGCCGCGGCGCCAAGACCTGGGTCATGAACGAGAAGACTTATGGCCATCTTGTAGCTAACTCCCTCGAGGTTAACGCTGCAGGTGCTCTCGTGGCAGGCGTGAACGGTCAGATGCCGGTCATCG
>CAMORF010000192.1 GCA_946623485.1 uncultured Clostridia bacterium | reverse complement strand
GTTTCCCTGCGCGATAACATGTCATAAGGGATAACATGTCATAAGGGATAACATGGCATAAGCGATAGCATGTCATAAGCGATAACATGTCATAAGCGATAACATAGCATAAAATGAAGGAAAGAATCCTGTGTCTTCCGGCCAGGACAAGCCGGCCGGAAGGCGCATGGTCCAGCGATCTACAGATCCTTGGGATCAGACTTGGAGAAGGGAGACCTGATGAAGGGACTTACATTGAAAAGGATTGCAGAGGTGACAGGCGGAGCGTTCCGCCTGTCATTTCTGAACAGGGATGGAAGCGTCCTGTGCGTGGATGCGCAGAACCTGGTACAGGGAGACGGGACGGCATGCCAGGCAATCGCGCCGGCAGGGATCCGTACCATCGTGGAGGAGCGGTTGCATACAGAGGTATCTTCGATTGTGACGGACAGCCGGAAAGCGGGAGCAGGTTCCCTGTTCGGGGCGATTGCCGGAGCACGGGCGGATGGAAATGATTTTATCCCTGCGGTGTTTGCCCAGGGCGCTGTTTGCGTGCTCACAGAACGCATGCCCGGGAAGGAGACGCTGTTCGGAGAAGCCGGCGCGGCAGTCGCTGCGGCTTCCAGGAAAGCCGGGGGCAGCCTGCAGAGTACAATGCCCGGGACAGGGGCGGTACCGCAGGATGCAGAGGATGGAGATAGCGTGGATCCGGAGAGCGCGCGCGCATGGATCCATGTGGAGAATACCGTTGCGGCGCTCGGGAGGATCGCGGAGGAATACCTGAAGCTTTTGGAGGTTCCTGTGGTCGGGATCACAGGCTCCGTCGGGAAGACATCAACGAAGGAAATGATCGCAACCGTTCTGTCGAAGAAGCTGCGGATCTGCAAGACGGAGGGGAATTTCAACAATGATCTGGGCCTTCCGCTGACCGTATTCCGCCTGGCGCCGGAAGATGAGGCGGCGGTCCTTGAGATGGGGATCAGCCACTTTGGGGATATGACCACGCTGGCAAAGATCGCGCACCCATCCAGGATGGTGATCACGAATATCGGCACTTGCCACCTGGAATTCCTCAAGGACCGCAGGGGCGTGTTCCAGGCAAAGACGGAGGTCTTTGACTATCTGCAGCCCGGCGCCCAGGTATTCCTGAACGGCAATGACGATCTCCTGAGGCAGGTATCAGAAGCCGGCGGCAAAGCGCCCTTCTTTTTCGGGGTGGACAGCCGCCTGGAGGGTGTAGGAGATCTCTCCGCAGGCCCCGTGATTGCGTATCCGGCAGACCTTCCCGCGGACAGATGCGTGACGGTCACGTCGATCCGGCCCCTTGGATTTGACGGCAGCGAATGCACGATTGCGACGCCTGCAGGGGAATTCACCGCGACTGTGCCGGTTCCGGGGATCCATAACTGTTCCAACGCGGCTGCCGCGGCGGCGGTGGGCCTGAGCTTTGGCATGAGCCTGGAGGAAATCCGGGAGGGGATTGAATCCGCCAGGACACTCCCCGGACGGTTCCGGATTGTGAAAACTTCCGACAGGACAGTGATTGATGACTGCTACAACGCCAATCCTGTTTCCATGAAATCTTCCCTGCTGGTCCTGGCCGGGGCAGGCGGGAGGCGTTTTGCCGTGCTGGGCGACATGGGAGAGCTTGGGGAAAATGAGCTTGCCCTGCATGAGGATGTGGGCGCGTTTGCGGCATCCTGCGTTGACCGGCTGATTGCCATCGGGCAGCTTTCCCATGCCATGTATGAGGCAGCAAGGAAGGCGAATCCCGCTCTGTCGGCATCCTGGTATGGAACCGTGGAGGAATTCCTTGCCGACCAGGAGGCCTGGCCCGGGCAAGGAGATACCGTGCTGGTCAAGGCCAGCCATTTCATGCGGTTTGAACGGATCGTGGAGGCTTTGACATGATGATCATAGCAGGGCTTGGAAACCCCGGGCGCAAATATGAAAAGACAAGACATAACTGCGGGTTCGAGGCATTGGATCTCCTTGCGGACCAGTACCGGATCAGCGTGACGCAGGAAAAGTTCCGCTCGCTGTGCGGCACAGGGGTGATCGACGGGAGCAAGGTGCTCCTGATGAAGCCGCAGACCTTCATGAATCTCTCCGGGGAGGCCATCCAGGCGGCATGCGCCTGGTACCAGGCTGACCCTGCCACAGAGCTGATCGTGATGTATGATGACATCAGCCTTGAACCCGGACGCATCCGGGTGCGGGCCAAAGGATCCGCCGGCGGGCACAACGGCATGAAAAGCATCATCCAGATGCTCGGGACAGACCAGTTCCTGCGGATCAGGATCGGCACCGGACACCAGCCGGAAGGATTCACTCAGGTAGACTGGGTGCTGGGGCATTTTCCCCTTTCAGAACGCATCGTGATGGCAGAAGCCTTTGACAAGGCTGCCCATGCCGCGGCCGCTCTGCTGACCAGGCCTCCCGAAGACGTCATGAGCGAATTCAACCGCGCAGAGCAATAGAGACATGGAACGGAACAAGCCGTACCCCGCCGCCGCTCCCTCGGGCCGGACGGCAGGGTGTGGCTTATTGTATGTTTTTCAGGTGGAAAGAATATGATCAAAGCATTATACGCGCCGATGGAAGAGATGGAAGCTTACGTACAGATCCGGCGCAGAATGCAGAAGAAATTAAGCCAGGGCATGATCCTGGCAGGAGGCTGCATCGATTCCCAGAAAGCGCATTTCATCGGATGCCTGGCAAGGGACTATCCGGTTACCTGCATCATTGCGCCGGATGACCTGCGCGCAAAGGAGATCTGTGAAAACTACCGGGTATTTGACCCGAATGTGCTCTTTTATCCTGCCCGAGATTTCCTGTTTTTCCAGGCAGACCTGCAAAGCAGGACCCTCACCACGCAGCGGGTGCGCTGCATGAAGGCGCTCGCGGACATCACATCCGGGCTGGGGAGCGAGCGGGTGACGGTCGTGCTGACGCAGCGCTCCCTGATGAGCCATTGCATGAAGGCAGGAGACTGGATGGACGCAATCCGCTCCTTTTCCGCAGGGGATGAAATTGACCTGGCCCAGGAAAAAACGGCGCTTTCCCTGATGGGATATGAGCGGGTGGATATGGTCGAGGCACCCGGGCAGTTTGCCGCAAGGGGCGGAATCCTGGATATCTATCCATTGACGGAGGAAAATCCGGTCCGGATTGAGCTGTGGGGAGATGAGATCGACAGCATTCGATATTTCGATGCAGAGTCGCAGCGGACCCGGGAACAGGCGGAGGGAATCCGGATCTACCCTGCCGCAGAATTTGTGACCGCTCCGGAGATCACAGAGGCCGGCCTGAAGAAGATTGCAAAAGAAGCCGGGACACTGGAGAAAAAGCTGCGTGCCCTTCAGAAAAATGAAGAGGCGCACCGTGCGGCGCGGATTGCCGTGGATGCCAGGGAGCGTCTTGAGGATTTTGGCGACACCTCCGTGATGGAAGGCCTGTGTGACTATTTTTACCCGGATGCGGTGTCCTTGCTGGACTACTTTCCGGAGGGAACCGTTTTTTTTATGGATGAACCATCCCGGGCTTCCCAAAGCACCAAGGAGGCGGAGGACGAATTCAGGGACAGCATCTCCCACAGGCTGGAGAAAGGGTACGTGCTTCCGGGGCAGGCAAAGATGCTCTTCACCGGGAAACAGATTGAAGAAAAGCTCTCCCTCAGAGGCCTGGTGGGCCTGACGACCCATTCCGGGGCAAAATGCCCGTATCCGGTCATTTCCAGGGTGGAAATCCAGGCAGCGGGATGCGGCGTATATAACAGCAATTTTGAGCTGCTGGTAAAGGATCTTGCACGCTATAAGCGACAGAAATACCGTGTCGTCCTGCTCTGCGCGTCCAGGACACGGGGGCAGCGTCTGGCAAGGGACCTGACAGACAATGACGTGATCTCTTTCTATTCGGAAAACGAGGACCGTGTCCTGCAGGGCGGCGAGGTCATGGTGACCTACGGGAACACGCACCGGGGATATGAGTACCCGATGCTGAAATTTGCCGTGCTGAGCGAGTCGGACATCTTCGGGCGGGAGCGGAAAAAGAAAAAGCGCAAGACAGAGCGAAGCGGCAAGACCATTGCCTCCTTCACGCAGCTGCATCCCGGGGATTATGTCGTCCATGAGAACCATGGGATCGGGATCTACCGCGGCATTGAGAAGATCATGTCGGACGGCGTGCAGAAGGATTACATGAAGATCGAGTACGCAGGCAAGTCAAACCTGTATGTGCTCGCGACCCAGCTGGATCTGATCCAGAAATACGCGGGCGCCGACGCGAAGGCACCCCGGATTTCCAAACTGGGCGGCGACGCCTGGACCAGGACAAAGGCAAAGGTGCGTACGGCTGTAGAGGAAGTTGCGCAGGATCTGGTAGACCTGTATGCGCTCCGGGCGAACCGGAAGGGATATTCTTACGGGCCGGATACTTCCTTCCAGACGGAATTTGAAGAACTGTTTCCCTTTGATGAGACCCAGGACCAGCTCCAGGCGATCGCGGATACCAAGAAGGATATGGAATCCTCCCGGATCATGGACCGCCTGATCTGTGGGGATGTGGGATATGGAAAGACGGAGATCGCGATCCGGGCCGCCTTCAAGGCGGTATGTGAAAGCCGGCAGGTAGCGTTCCTGGTTCCCACCACGATCCTGGCGCAGCAGCATTACAATACCTTCCTCCAGAGGATGAAGGACTATCCGGTCAGAATCGGCATGCTGAGCCGTTTCAGCACAAAGGCGGAGACGGAAGAGACGTTGAAGGGGCTTGCCACGGGGCAGACGGATATTGTGATCGGAACCCATCGACTTTTGTCGAAGGATGTGAAGTTCAAGGATCTGGGGCTTCTGGTCATCGATGAAGAGCAGCGCTTCGGCGTCACCCACAAGGAGAAGATCAAGCAGATGCGCAGCGACGTAGACGTGCTGACCCTGACGGCTACGCCCATCCCTCGCACGCTTCATATGAGCCTGGCGGGAATCCGTGACATGAGCGTCCTGGAAGAGGCGCCTCAGGATCGTCTTCCGATCCAGACATTTGTCATGGAGGACA
>CAMORF010000191.1 GCA_946623485.1 uncultured Clostridia bacterium | reverse complement strand
GATGACAGCAGAGATTTTTGTATAAGAATCTGTTCAGAGGAATCTTTTCATCTTGGCTGCATTTTCTCTGATTATATGGAGCAAAGTTCGACTGTATAGACATCTATGCGCCCTCATATTGCTCCGCACACTCGAGAAAAACCTGCGCAATCTTGAAAAGTAATATCTCAGCGGTTTGAGAAAACATCCGGACACAGGAGGAGAATGACATGGTACAGGCTGTAGTTGGAGCCAATTGGGGCGACGAGGGGAAAGGGAAGATCGTTGACACGCTTGCGGACCGGGCGGATATTGTAGTCCGTTATCAGGGAGGCGCGAACGCGGGGCATACCATCGTGAACCAGTATGGGAAATTCGCGCTGCACACACTCCCGAGCGGAGTATGCCATCCGTCGTGCATCAACGTGCTTGGCAATGGCGTTGCGCTGAATATCCCCCTTGTGATGAAGGAGATCCAGGAGCTTGTCTCGCGTGGCGTTCCCCAGCCGAAGGTGCTGATTTCAGACCGGGCGCAGGTTGTCATGAGCTATCACGTGAAGCTGGATGCCTATGAGGAAGAGCGTCTGGGCGGCAAGTCCTTCGGATCGACAAAGTCAGGGATCGCGCCATTCTTTTCTGATAAGTACGCAAAGATCGGGTTCCAGGTCAGCGAGCTTTTTGATGACGGGATCCTGGAGGAGAAGACCAGGCGGGTATGCGAATTGAAAAATGTCCTTCTGGAGCATCTCTACCATAAGGATCTGCTTCGTCAGGAGGACCTGATGGAAGAACTTCATTCGTACCGCGATATGGTAAAGCCATATGTGGCTGATACCGCATCCTTCCTGCAGAACGCGATCCGCGAGGGAAAGACGATCCTTTTGGAAGGGCAGCTTGGGACGATGAAGGATCCGGATCACGGGATCTATCCGATGGTGACCTCCTCCCCGACGCTGGCAGGCTACGGTGCGATCGGAGCCGGAATTGCGCCTTATGCAATCGAAAAGATCATCACTGTGACCAAAGCCTATTCCTCCGCTGTGGGCGCGGGTGAATTCGTCTCGGAAATCTTCGGCGATGAGGCTGAGGAACTGAGGCGGCGCGGCGGAGACGGCGGAGAATACGGGGCAACGACCGGACGCCCGAGAAGAGTCGGCTGGTATGACGTGGTTGCCTCCAGGTATGGGTGCAGGCTGCAGGGAGCCACAGATGTTGCATTTACGGTAGTGGATGATCTGGGATACCTGGATGAGATCCCGGTCTGTGTCGCGTACGAGATCAACGGCGTTCAGACAAAGGATTTCCCGACCACGCCGGACCTGAAAAAGGCAAAGCCTGTGTGGAAGATTCTGCCGGGCTGGAAATGTGATATCCGCGGAATCCGCAGGTATGAGGATCTGCCGCTCAACTGCAGGAATTACATTGAGTTCATCGAGAAAGAGATCGGTTTCCCGATTACCATGGTTTCCAATGGCCCCGGCAGGGAGGATATCATATACAGGACATGAACGACACTGCAGCGGCTAACAGGCTATACAACGCTCCAGCAGCAAAAGCAAGTGATAGTATGCTGCAGCGGCATAGCCATAAGGAGGTCTGTCGATGAAGATAATGCTGCTGGCGGCAGCTGCGCTCGTACTTCAGATGCTCGTCTTTCTGTGCCTGGGATCTGTCGTCATGAAGGTTCGGGGAGAGGACAAATATTCCCTGAGCCACGCAGCCTGGATCGGATACTTTGTGTATTTCGGCGTCTTTGAGGCAATCTGCCTGGGCTGCGAGATCACACTGCTTCCGCTCAGGACGCTCGCGCTGATCATGGCAATCTTTATGGGCGGGGCGATCCTGCTTGGATTGTTCTCCGGCTACCGGAGCTGGATCGGCAGCATGAATTCCCTTCGCTACAGGCTGAACCTGCATGGAATCCCGGTCATTTTCATGCTCCTGGCACTGGCTGCATCCGTGGTGTTCGTGCTGCTGTATTACGATGCTTCCGCAGATTCAGGCTGGTATGTAGGGACTGCCACAACAGCGCTTGGCACCAACACGATCGGACGGTTTGACCCGTCAACGGGAGAGCGGATCCTCCGGTTCCAGGCCAGGTATGCGCTCAATTGCTTCCCCTACCACAATGCGGTGGTCAGCTCCTTGCTCCGCGGCCTTCCGGTGATCGTGCAGGCGCGCAGCGTGATGAGTGTAATCAATGTCATCATGAGCTTTCTCAGCGTGTATGAGCTGGGCCGGTGCCTGTTCCCGGATTATGAGGAGCGGGGGCGGAAAGTGCGGTCAATCGCAAGCAGGCCGGGAGCCTACAGCAGGAAAAGAGCCGACCTGTTCGTGGTGATGGTGTTCGTGCTGAATCTGCTTTCCTCCACGATCTATATGCCAGGAATCTTTTTATTTACGCGTTCTTTTGAAGGAAAGTCACTGATCGTTAATGTCGCGATTCCGGCGGTGCTTGCCATTGCGGTGAGCATGTGGCGGGAGACGGAGCAGGCTCCGATGCGCAGCCTGTTCTGGGTCATGGCAGCCTCGGTATGCTTTTCCGCGAGCAGCATCATGGTTCTCGCGCTCAGCATAATGTCGATCCTCCCGCTGATTGTTGTCAGGGGAAAATGGATCCGTCTGCTTTCTCTCGCGGCTGCGTGTGCACCGGTTCTGGCCTGGGGAGCGGTTTATTACCTGATCCAGCATGGGGCGATCATTCTGAGGACGTGGCGCTGATGAAAATGATTTTGGGGCAGGAGGAAGAGCGATGGCTGGAATCACAATCAAAGAATACGGACTGGCTTTCGTATGGGTCTGCCTGAAGGAATACCTGGGGAGATCCTGGCCGATCCTGGCGATTTTTGGGGCTGGAACTGTAGCATGCCTTCTGCTGGCGATGCTTGGCAGGAAGGAGGATGCCCCGCTCGAAGTGGTCGATGCCAGGGATTATACCCCCGGAAAGTATGAAGATGCTCCGATGCCCGATGCCACATCCGTGATCTGGATGTTTGTAAGCATTGTGGTCTTCGCCGGGCTTACGGTGATGAATCCTTTTCTGGTCAGGGCGCTGATCCCGAAATTCGGGATGACAACAGTGTATTACCGCTTTTTCTGGATTCTGCCGATCACCTTCGGCGCTGCCTGGTTTCTGGCACGGGGAATCGGATCCATCCGGAAAAAGTTGCTGCAGGCATTGGCATTTGCTGCGGTCACAGGAATTCTGGCATTTGTGATGCCGCTCAATCCGGGGATTCCGAATGTGACAGTTCCGACCAATGTCTACAAGGTTGACGGCGCGATTCCTGTGCTGTGCGATGCGATCCACAAGGATTACGAGCAGACGGAAACGTACCAGAAAGCGACAGCGAAACTGGCCGGGATCACAGACCGTTCCTCCAGAAAATGGATGAAATGGGAAGCAAGGCAGCATCCGCTTTGTGTCTTCCCCTACGGAATTGAATTCGCGGTACGCCAGTATGACCCGGGAATCCGGCTTCTGTTCAACCGGAACCTGCGGCTATACTATGAAGGGAATACTTCAACGGGAATCACATATGGCAGCAAAAATAAGAGGTATATGCTCAGAAAGCGGATTCTGGACGCGATGTATGGCAGGGACCCTTCGGTCACGCCGAAAGCATTCCGGAAGGCGATGAAAGCGACAAAAACGCAATATCTTGTCGTAGAGGAAAACCTTGCCAACGGAGGCTTCCTCGTACAGTCAGGCTGCAGCCAGGTCGGAATCGTTGCCGGATACACGATCTTCCGGTTCGGGTGAACCGGCATGATAACGGCCAGGCTCATCAGAACCGGATAACAAGCTCATCATGATGGAAAACAGACTTATCAGCACTGAATCACAAGTTCATCATGATGGAAAACAAACTGATCAGGACTGAATCGCAAGTTCATCATGATTGAAGACCAGGCTTATCATGACTGATCAGTATCTTCCGGCTTTTTATGATTGCCCAGAGCTTTGTCCAGTTCTTCCCTGGCGGGGGCGCCGGAGACGATCCTCGCAACGAGAAGGATCGCGTACATCAGGACAGGAACCAGGACAGACAGGACAAGAAAAGCAGTCAGCAGCTGCTTCGGTCCTTCCAGGACTCCGATCAGGAAGGTTGCAATCCAGATTCCGAAGATGAGGATGACACCGGCCATCGCCATTACACGTTTCAGTTTATTCATGGAAACCTCTTTCTGCGCGTACCTTTTCCGTAACCGCGGGTCCTTGCGTCAATCCACACATTTCTGTCTACTGCGGATACTGCGTCAATCCATACATTTCCGTTACTGCGGATACGGCGTTTATCAACACTCATATGTCTGTGACAGTGTACCACATCTCGCTGTCTGTGGGAAACCCGCTGGGGAGAAACCCTGCAATATCGGTGTTGAATCGGAAAGAAAGATAGGGTATACTGATTCGGTGCCATCGGCAGACTGCAGAACCGGGAACGGTATCGCTTCTTACAGGCACAAAACATAGAATCTAAGGATCATTTTATTAGAATTATCATCATGATACGATACGAGGTAAGATAACATGGCTTTACTGGAAACATGGAGACAGACAGCCTATAACGCGCAGACTGACAAAAAGCAGATGCAGGCATTCTGGGACACGTATTTTGCGAAAGAAAAAGCGATATATGAACAGCTTCTGGCTGATCCTGATACTGAGGTGAAGGGGACGGTGAAGGAGCTTGCCGAAAAATATGGCATTGATGTCCAGACCATGACAGGTTTTCTGGATGGGATTAATGATTCCCTGAAGGAAAAGAACCCGATCGAAACGATGGAAGAGGACACAGAGGTCTCACTTGCATTTGACAAGGAGATGCTCTATAAAAACATGGTAGACGCCAAGGCTCACTGGCTTTACGGCCTGCCGCAGTGGGAGGCAATCTTTGATGAGGAGACGCGCAAGAAGCTCTACCTGGAAGCAAAGAAGATGAACACGATTGTCAAGCCGAAGAAGATCGGCCGGAATGATCCGTGTCCGTGCGGAAGCGGCAAGAAGTATAAGAAGTGCCACGGTGCAACAAAGGAACTGGAGGAAGAACTC
>CAMORF010000190.1 GCA_946623485.1 uncultured Clostridia bacterium | reverse complement strand
GCCATGCCGTGCCGTAGCGTGCAGTTACGTTTCTTTCTAATCGATGATACAGCATTGCAGTTTTTACAGAAGGGGGATTCTATATGGACTATGCAGCCAGATCACTTGAACTTCACAGACAATGGAAGGGGAAGATCCGCGTCGATTCTGCCGTTCCGGTTGATTCATCGGAGGATCTGTCCCTTGCTTATACGCCTGGCGTAGCGCAGCCGTGCCTTGAGATTCAGAAGAATCCGCTTCTGAGCTACGAGCTTACCAGGCGGCATAATCTGTGTGCCGTGATTACGGATGGCAGCGCTGTGCTGGGGCTCGGGGATATCGGGCCGGAGGCCGGAATGCCGGTGATGGAGGGAAAATGTGTCCTGTTCAAGCAGTTTGGCGACGTGGATGCATTTCCCCTTTGCGTCAAAACGAAAGATGTCGATGAATTTGTCAATGCGGTTGCGCTGATCAGCGGCTCCTTTGGCGGAATCAACCTGGAGGATATCTCGGCGCCGCGCTGCTTTGAGATTGAGCGCAAGCTCAAGGAAAAAACCGATATCCCGATCTTCCATGATGACCAGCATGGAACCGCAATCATCACGCTGGCCGGACTGATGAATGCCCTGAAGCTGACCGGGAAAAAGCTGAAGGATGTGAATATTGTCACGAGCGGTGCAGGCGCTGCTGCGGTGGCAATCGTGAAGCTTCTCCTGAACGCAGGAGCGAAGCATATCACCATGTGTGACAGGAAAGGGGCGATCTACGAAGGCCGGGGAGACCTGAACTGGATCAAGGCGGAGATGGCGCAGGTTACGAACCCCGGCAGGCGGCAGGGAAGTCTTGCGGATATGCTTTGCGGCGCGGATGTCTTTATCGGTGTATCGGCACCGGGCCTTGTTACGAAACAGATGGTGGAAACCATGAATGAGGGAAGTATCCTCTTTGCCTGCGCAAACCCGACGCCGGAGATTTTTCCGGATGAGGCGAAGGCGGGCGGCGCAAGGGTTGTCGCGACCGGACGCAGCGACTTCCCGAACCAGGTCAACAACGTGCTTGCGTTTCCGGGCATCTTCCGGGGGGCCTTTGATGTGCGCGCCAGCGACATCAATGAAGCGATGAAGGTCGCGGCTGCGAACGCGATCGCCGGCCTGGTGTCCGATGACGAACTGAATGAGGATTACATCCTGCCGAAGGCATTTGACCCGCGGGTCGGGGCAGCAGTCGCCGCCGCGGTAGCGCAGGCAGCCAGGGACAGCGGCGTAGCCAGGATATAGAGTAAAGGAAACAAATTTATTCGTTTCCTTTTCGCGCCGGTCGCATCAACTTATCGTAAACGCATATATTAAATGCGCTTACGATAACATTTTCGAATTCGTTTTCCATTTTGCCTGTCCGAAAAGCCGCTTAGGCGTCTTCAGGCGGAAGCGTCCGATCACACAGCTCAAAATTCAATCAGATAGGAAAGAGCATCGTTGAGGGAACGGATATGGGGTTATTTTCCAGAAATAAGGAAAAAGAGCGCAAGGTACCGCCTCCTGACTTTGACCGGGAGACGGAACTCCCCGTGGTACGCTGCAGCATCTGCAATGGAGAGATGGTTGCCGGTTTTAAGAACCGGCACAATGGCCGGTTCCGGGAATACGGGATGGTCAGGAGCAGCCGGGAGATCGAGGAATTCCGGATCCTGTGCGGCGTGGATCAGGTACCGAAGGAATACTGACAGGAATGACACAATGCGAGACACCTCAGGACATTCTATGCCCTGAGGTGTTTCCATCCTGTCTTTGAAAACACATGATGGGAACACCGATCATTGAAAAATTCGTGTCCATCATGTTATTCATAGCTTTGGGGCAGGTTTGTTCGTATCTACCGATGTGCAGGTAAGGATCAGTTCATAAATATAATAAACGCATCGAATAAATGCGTTTCCTATCAGTTGATCTTGCTTGTCTTTTTCTCTGATTCCACAGGTCAAGGTTCGGCTACATATAACAGGTCATCCTCCAGCCACCTGAGCAGCTGGCGGCGGAAGGATGTGTTTTGAGAGGATGTGTTTTTATCAGGAGGAGTACAGCAGATGAGAAAATGGAAAAGAACCATCAGCATTGGCATGGTGGCAGCTTTGCTTGCAGGCGCGGTTCCGGCATCGGCAGAATCAGCGGGAACAGAAGTGTCTATGGCGGACAATTCAACGGGAACGGAAGTTTCCATAGCGGCAGGAGCGGAGGAAACCGAAAAGCCGGAGCCGTTAAAGTCTGTCAGGAAGATCTCGGAGGATGAGATCAAGGCTATGAACGGCGGGGCGGACGTGACTGTCTGGCAGGAGCGGGATGTCCTGTTTGTGGACGGGCCCTGCACGGAGCAGGCGATTCTCGGGGAAGCGGATGCCCTGGCGGTTGCAAAGTCTGTGATGAACCTGGCGGGGGAAGATGAGAGGATGGAATTTGTCCCGGACAGAACCATCACAGATCCGGATGGCAACCGGTATTATATCTTCCAGCAGATCTACAAGGATACCCTGGTCTGGGGCGGCGCGGTCAAGGTGATCACGGACGCGGATGGAAAGATGCTCGGACTGAACTGCAGCGTGGAGTCTGCGCTTCCGGAGACCGATACGGAGGAAGGGATTACAGCTGCCCAGGCAGAAGAGGCTGTCAGGAAATACATGCGGAAAACAGAGAATGTCTCGGTGCGCGTGCTGCCGGAGTATACCAGCCTTACAATCCTGCCGGTCAATCTGAAATTTGACATTGAAAGTGAAGACGAAACAGTCCATTTTGTGTGGACGGTCTATACGGATCATCCCTCCGGCGCGGAGGATTCCGCCGAGCTTCCTTTCCTCGCACACTATGTATCTATGAATGGGGAATATCTCTATCAGATGCCGGCCATCGTTCCGGGGGATGATGCAGGAAAGGCCGGATATGACGCCAGCTATGTGTTTGAGTTTATGGAGAGCGTGCCCTACACAGGGTATGTGGACCTGTCGGACGGCAGCGAGATGGAGGTCAGCGTAGATGTCATGCGGGACAGGCGGACCGGGATGTATTACCTGGGAAACCTGGAGCGGCGGATCGTGGTCGCTGACTGCTATGAATTCCTCTACAATGACAATCAGGTTGTCATGGAATACAGTCCGGACAACCTGGAGTGGGATCAGGTTGGATTGCTTTCCCTCTACAATTATTGCCGTGCGTACGATTACTATAAAGAGATCGGATGGCTTGGGGGAGACGGAGCGGAAACGCCGATCCTGATCTTGAACAATTTCTGCGATGGGCGGCACAAGGAAGTCAACAATGCCTGCTATGCGGGGAAAGTGCATGGCTTCCAGTGCTTTGTCGCCAGCAAGATCAACGATTTATCCCAGTGCCTGGATGTGCTTGCACATGAATTCACGCATTGTGTCACCGGAACTGTCATGACCTACAATTCCTACATGAATGACTATGGCGCGATCAATGAAGCGATGAGCGACATTCAGGGAAAGATCTGTGACATGATGGCAGATGACGGAAAGCGGGATAACTGGATCCTGGGGGCTGACAGCATGACACCCGTCCGCAGCATGAGCGATCCGCATGATTTCCAGCAGCCGGAGTATACCTGGGATCTGTATTATTACCCGGCCGTTTCTACCCCGACCGCGGTCAATGATTATGGCGGCGTGCATACCAATTCATCCCTCCTGAACCAGATTGCGTATATGCTGATTGATAAGGGAGGCATGAAACTGGAGGAAGCCAGGAAGTTCTGGTTTATGGTGGATTGCGCGATGGTCCCGAAGACGGACTATGTCCAGCTTGGCACGCTGCTTCCGTGGGTGCTCAGGATGGCTGACATGACGCAGTATGGGCAGACGCTTGAAAATGCGATCCAGGCAGTGCGCCTGTTGGAGAAGCAGATGCCGGAGCATTTTGACGAAGACCGTGCCCTGCTCAAGGTATCCCTGCCGGCCACGGAAGCATTTGACACCAACAACTGGGTGATGTATATCTACAGCCTTGACACGGACCTGCTGAAGGAAAGGCTCATGAAGGTTGTGGATGGCGTGCTGGCAGGCGATTACAGCTGCCTCCCGCCGTTTATGGAAGAACTGATCAACGGAGATCTTGACAAGAGAGTGGAAATGGCGCTGCCGATCCTGGAAGCCGCAATCACGCTCATGGGCGGCTACAACGAGATGATGGGTACTGATTCTGACTGGGGACAGGCGGATGACGGATCCCAGGAGGATTCCGGAGAACAGGATGCGCTTTTCCCGTGGATGGATGAAGATCCGGCAGATGCATCGGATGAGATGAGCGAGGAAGCGGGCAGGATTCTGGAAGAGATAGAAACCTGGCTGAGTGAGCTGTTTGAGGATGTATTATTCATTGGAAATGGAAGCGCGGGCCAGGATGGGCAGACGGTGAATATGGTGGTTCGCCCCGGGCGCACGATACCGGTTCTGATGCATGCGGTTTTCAAGGATGTATCCGATACGCCGGATCAGGTGGCAGTTGCGGTGTATGTTGCCGGAAAGTGGTTTGACCTGACTCAGCTCGAAGCGGATGCCGTGGCGGAAGATGCTTCCCAGAAATTGGAAGAATTTTCAGAAGAGGATTTCCTTGCTATCTTTGCCGGAACCGACGTAGAGCAGATGCTGGCAGACCTGATGGCAGGAAAATATGACAAATTTTCATTAGACGGCATTCTTGACCTGCTTACAGTTGAGATCAAGCCCGGAACCATCAAAGAGCTGGATTCGGACGGCCTCGAAACAGTGGTGATCCCGCCGCCATCTGAGGAGGAAGCGGAAATCGAATATGAGATCGTGCCGGGCAGGAAATCCCGCCCGAAGACAGAGGAGAAGGAGCTGCAGGAAACAGAAGCTCAGACAGAGATGGCAGCATGATGAAACAGGCCAGATGAAACAGGGGACGGTTCTCCGTTTCACCCTTGGGTGAAACGGAGAACCGTCCCCTGTTTCATCATTGAATTTCTGACGATCTGAGTACATAATATGTTGTACGAGTCAAAAATATGCTTTTGGCTCAGGTTCAGGGCATT
>CAMORF010000189.1 GCA_946623485.1 uncultured Clostridia bacterium | reverse complement strand
TTGTAAGGAGCTGTTACAAAATAAATTGTGCAGATTGCGCAGGATTTTCATTCGAGAGTGCAGCTCAAAAATCATGAGCATAGCGGGCTATGTGATTGATTTTTGAGCTGTGCTATCGGATGAAAAGACAAGCAAGATGTACAAGTTATTTTGTAACAGATCCTAAGCTAAGAAAACAAGAGGAACCGCCGAAGCGATTCCTTTCTGCTCATTATTCAGATTCCTTCTTCGTTCAGGACAGTTCACGCAGAGCTTACTTCACATAAGCCTCCAGATCCAGCGGTTTGCAGGATGTAACCTTGGATGCACCCTGCAGGTCACTGTAAACATCCACTACGAAAAGGTCCTTTGTTCCGCTTCCGATTCCAAGGCACAGGAACCGATAGTTAGTTCCTGCAACCAGCTGGGTTCCCAGAAGTGCGATCGGACGGAAGCTGTATTGCGTATAGCCAGTCACCGCCTTCGTGAAAACATCACGGACATCCTCCTCCAGGGCAGCCGGTCTGTTCTTGATCGTCCGGATCATCAGCCCACCGGCAGTATTTCCCGAACGGGGCTTATCACTATAAGCGATTTCATCGATATCGAGATCATTGTCAGTCCCAAACGTAACATTCTTGTTCGTTGCTCTGGTCATTGTCACGATATACCATTCTTCCTCATCCGTTTCCTGACACAGAAAAACATACTTCGTACCATTCACAACCTGCTTTGCAAGCACCACAACCGGCTCATAAGAATCATCTGAATCTTCATCGATTCCTTTTTCAAAGATTTTACGCTGTCCTGCCGACAAAAATGAATACGTTGACTCAGCAACTTCCCACTCTCCGACCGCATCAGCCGCAAACACCGGCATCGCAGTCATGATCACCATCACACAGATGGCGACAAGCAGTCTCCATTTCCCCCTCATCATCAATAATCTCCTTTCCTGAATCAGCTTTTGACAGTCCATCATCAACCTTTAGTAACAGAACCATCATACGACAAAAAAGCTGACAATGGAAGAAGGCAAATTATAAAGGATCTACATAAATATCCATCCTGCCTAATACCCATCCTGCCTATATGAAAAGCCCGGCGTGTTGTCACCGGGCTTGTGCGAAAGACCAGGCCGGCTGTCACCGGCCTTGTGTAAAAGTCCGGGCGGGATGGCACCCGCCCTTGTGTGAACAATCCCGACTATGGCCGGGTATCATTGAGAACGCACTCACGCGATTCTCATTCCTCTCCGAACAAAGCAGTTGACAGATACCTGTCCCCGGAATCCGGAAGCAAAACCACGATATTTTTGCCTGCATATTCCGGGCGCCCGGCCAGGATCGTCCCCGCCTTGAGCGCGGCGCCGGATGAGATTCCCACCAGGATTCCTTCCGACTCGGCAAACCTTCTGCCTTCCGCAAATGCATCTTCATTCGAGATCGTAATCACCTCGTCATACACTTCTGTATCCAGTGTTTCCGGGACAAATCCGGCGCCGATTCCCTGGATCTTGTGCGCGCCGGCGCATCCTTTCGTCAGGACAGGGGAGCTCTCCGGCTCCACTGCCACGATCTTCACATCCGGATTCTTCTCTTTCAGATATTTACCGACACCGCTGACCGTCCCCCCGGTGCCGACACCCGCTACAAACACATCAACCCTGCCGTCCGTCTGCTCCCAGATCTCCGGACCGGTCGTCTGATAGTGCTCCGCCGGGTTTGCCGGGTTGACAAACTGGCCAAGGATCACAGATCCCGGGATGGAATCCCGAAGCTCGTCCGCCTTCGCGATCGCGCCTTTCATCCCCTTGGATCCTTCTGTCAGCACAAGCTTTGCGCCATAAGCCTTCAGCAGCTTCCTCCGCTCAACGCTCATAGTTTCCGGAAGGGTAAAGATCGCCTGATACCCCTTCGCTGCAGCGACAGCGGCAAGGCCGATGCCTGTATTGCCGCTTGTAGGTTCGATAATCGTCGCCCCCGGCTTCAGGATTCCTTTTTCCTCCGCGTCCCGGATCATTCCCCAGGCAATCCTGTCCTTCACGGAGCCCGCAGGATTCAGATATTCCAGCTTTGCAAGAAGTGCGTTTCCTGCAATTCCTGCCGTCTCGCTATAACGGGACGCGCGCAGCAATGGAGTTCCCCCAATCAGTTCCACGAATGATTCTTTGATTCCCGACATAATAACCCTTCTCCTTCTTCTCATATACGTCGAATCTATCTACGTTTCTTTATCATGTGACGGACAAAAGATGCGTAAGTGCCTCGTCCGCTATCATACGTCCGTTTTGCTGCTGTCGCAACGGTCCCGGTTCATCAGGTCCGCCAGCGTCACGTGATCGACATAATCATCAATCCGCGCCTTCAATTCCTTCCACATGGGAAGCGTTCTGCAATCCTCTTCCCTGTCACACCCCCCCGCATCACATTCCACACACGCTACCGGAGCGATATCGCCCTCTGTCACACGCAGGATTTCTCCTACGGTATAACCTGACGGATCCCGGGTCAGGCAATATCCGCCTCCCTTCCCGTGGATTCCTTCCACCAGATGGGCAGACACCAGCGCCGGCAGGATCCGTTCCAGATATTTCAGGGATATCTCCTGCCGTTCCGCTACCTCCCGCATCGGGATATACCCACCGTCCCCGTTCTCCGCAAGATCAATCATCACCCTGAGCGCATAACGCCCCTTTGTCGATACCATCATATGTCTTTCCCTAATCAGGCTTCCTTATGTATCTTCTGTATCATCTGTATCTTCTGTATCTTCTGTATCATCTGTGTCTTCTTTATGTGTCTTTTATACCATCCCTTAGGTATCTTTTGTATCTTCCTTATGTGGTTTTTATATTTTCCTTATGTATCTTCCTTGTGGCAGGCCCTTCCCTGCTTATGTGTCTTCCTTATGACATGCCTTTCCCTGCTTATGTGTCTTCCTTGTGGCAGGCCCTTCCCTGAAAGAGGCTTTCCTCATAAGGAATCCCGTTTTTGTCGTAATAATCTTTAAATGCTGCCTGAATCGCTTCCTCCGCCAGGACTGAGCAATGCAGCTTATGGGCCGGCAGCCCATCCAGCGCCTCTGTCACCGCCTTGTTTGTCAGCGCCATCGCTTCTGATACCGGTTTTCCCTTAATCAGCTCCGTAGCCATGGAGCTGGAAGCGATGGCGCTTCCACAGCCGAAGGTCTCAAACTTAACATCCTCGATTCTGTCATTGGCAATCTTCAGGTATATCTTCATAATATCACCACAAACAGGGTTCCCCGCTTCCCCGACCCCGTCCGCATCCTCAATGATGCCGACGTTCCTTGGGTTGCGGAAATGATCCATCACAGTTTCACTGTATAATGCCATAGCGGTTCCTCCATTTTTCCAAGACCGATTCAGGCAAACCCCTGAACCGTTTCATTTCATTGTTGAAATACATGCTGCCGTTTCCCTGTCACCAGATCCCTCCAGAAGGGAGACATGTTGCGCAGGTAAGTAACTACTTCCTTCACGGACAAAATCATGGTTTCAATCTCCTCCGGCGTTGTCTCTTCGGAAATGCTCAGCCGCAGGGATCCGTGCGCTACCTCATGCGGGCGCCCGATCGCAAGCAGGACATGGCTTGGATCCAGCGACCCGGAAGTACACGCGCTGCCCGATGAAGCGCAGATCCCCTTGTCATCCAGAAGAAGCAGCAAGGATTCCCCCTCGATCCCCTCAAAGCAGAAATTTACATTTCCCGGAAGACGGGTTTCCCTGCTTCCGTTCAACTCGCCATAAGGGATCTCGTCCAGTCCTTCTATCAGGCGGTTTCTCAGCCGTGTCATCCTCGAAGCATTCTCCTCCAGGTTCCGGCAGGCCTCTTCCAACGCTGCCGCCATCCCCACGATCGCCGGAAGGTTCTCTGTCCCGGCACGCTTCCCACGCTCCTGTGCGCCCCCGTTGATCAGGGATTCAAGGCGGATTCCCTTCCGGGCAACCAATGCGCCGATTCCCTTCGGGCCATGGAACTTATGGGCGGAAAGGGACAGCATGTCGATGTTCTGGTCTTTGAAAGAGATGGGCAGGTGCCCGACTGCCTGCACGGCATCCGTATGGAACAGGACATTGTGCCGGCGGCAGACCTCGCCAATCTCTGTAATCGGCTGGATTGTACCGATCTCGTTGTTCGCGTACATCACCGTGACAAGACAGGTATCCTCCCGGAGTGCTTCCTCCACCTGCTTTGCGCTCACAATCCCATCCTGGTGCACGTCCAGAAGCGTGACCTCAAAGCCCTCCTTCTCAAGCTTCTCCAGCACATGCAAAACCGCATGGTGTTCAAACGCAGTGGAAATGATATGTTTTTTCCCTTTCCTTGCGCCAAGATACGCCGCAGTCAAGATCGCCTGATTGTCCGCCTCACTTCCGCCTGAGGTAAATGTAATCTCCCTGGCGCTGCAGCCCAGGCATGCAGCCATCCTCTCTCTGGCATCTTCAAGCGCCTCCTTTGCCTTCTGCCCGTGCTCATACAGGCTGGAAGGATTGCCCCAGCAATCCTTCATGCAGGCACATACCGCATCCATGGCTGCCTTGCTCATCTTTGTCGTAGCTGCGTTATCAGCGTATATCATCGAATCCTCCTTCTTCCGGGCACCTTCTTGATCAAAATCGCCCGTGTTTAATACCTACCTTGTGAGTAGGTATATGAAGCTTATTACATCTTTCCTCGTTTGTCAAGAGAGAATAATGCAGGGGAACCTATGGCCTGTTCCGCTCTCTTCTTCGCCTTCCAACCTCCCGGCGCTCCGCTTCCGGCGCAGAAAAACCGGCTTGTTTCTCACTCTTTTCTCTGGAAATGACAGATGAGGATGAAGATGAGACTATAATCCAGCCATAAACCAGATTAATGATGAAAGATATGCAGATGAGCTTTTCATGGATGGCTGCGGAAATACCGGAGAATACGGAACGGGACAGATTTTTCAAAAAGTCGTGCCATGTACATGATAAAGAGGGGTACGAAACCCCTCTTTACACTTTCATCATACCTGCCCCCCCTCAACGGGGCTGTCGTCATAACCATCCTGATCATTAT
>CAMORF010000188.1 GCA_946623485.1 uncultured Clostridia bacterium | reverse complement strand
ATCGGATGAAAAGACAAGCAAGATGTACAAGTTATTTTGTAACAGATCCTAAGATGATGTTTACGAGATATCAAAGTTATGATGCGAGGATCAAAAGTGCTTTTTGCCTCTGCCACTGAGGATTGCATTTAAAGCAGGAAGTTGTTATTATTTTATGGAAATGAAAATGAAATTCTCGAAACGAGTGGTATATGAATTCAGGGGAGAACAATATGGAACAGGGAGTGGAAACAAAGCAGGGGCAGGTTTCACAGCCCGCGGCTGCGCAGAATCAGCCAGCCGATCCGCAGAATCAGCAGGCGGCACCTCCCAGGCGGCTGACAAAGATCTCATCCCCGGAGCAGGTGGATGACTATATCCGGGTTACGACGCCGGGCATGTGGCTGCTGGTGGCGGCGATGCTGGTGTTGCTTCTGGCAGGGATCATCTGGGGATTTGCGGCAAGGATTGAGATGAAGACGACGGATCAAAATGGACAGGTTAAGACAGAATATGTAAAGCCTGCTTCATTTTTAACGGACGCGGCAGCGGGTAATTGATCAAGATGAGTATAAGGAAAAGAAGTACAGCAGCAACGGAGCCGGTAACGGGGAAAAAGGTGGCAAAGGTTCCGGTGATCATGCAGCTGGAGGCGCTGGAATGCGGCGCCGCGTGCCTGGACATGATACTGGCATATTATGGGAAATGGATCCCCCTGGAACAGGTGAGAAAGGACTGCGGTGTCTCCAGGGACGGTTCCAACGCAAACCATGTACGCCTTGCGGCGATCAATTACGGCATGCATGCGGACGGATACAAGGTAGAACCCTCCTACCTGGAGAAAGAGGGAGTCTTCCCGTGTATCCTGTTCTGGAATAACAATCACTTTGTGGTGCTGGACGGGTTCCGGAAGGGACGGGCGGTGCTCAACGATCCTGCCAGAGGATTGGTTGAGGTATCGAAGGAGGAATTCGAGAGCAGCTTCTCGGGGATCATCATCGAACTGTCTCCGGGAGAGAATTTTGTTCCCGGGGGAAGCCCGAAGAGCATCATGGGATTCGTCAAAAGGAAGATGAAGGGCCTCGGACCGTCCTTCGCTTTTGCAGTCGCATTGTCTGCCATCACGGCATTGGTGGGAATGGTGAATCCCGCTTTCCAGCGTGTCTTTCTGGACCGCCTGCTTTCCGGAAAAAGCCCGGAATGGGTCACGCCATTTTTATTCCTTGTGACTGCCGTATCCCTGATCTCCATGATCACGGCAGTGGTTGAGCGGATCTTTAACCTGAAGATGGAAGGAAAGCTGGCGATTGCTTCGAACAGCGAATATATGTGGCATGTCCTGCGCTTGCCGGTCGATTTCTTCTCACAGAGAATGACCGGTGATATCGCGATGCGCAAGCAGACCAACGCCACAATCGCATCGACGATGATCAATACATTTACGCCGCTGATCCTGAATTCGGGTATGATGATCTTCTACCTGTTTGTCATGATCCGTTACAATGTGATCCTGTCCCTGATCGGGATCTCATCGCTTCTGATCAACAGCGCACTTCAGAAGTACATTTCCAACAAGAAGATTAATATCTCGAGAGTCCGGATGCGTGACGCGGCAAAGCTGCAGTCCACCACGGTATCGGGAATTGAGATGATCGAAACCATCAAGGCCAGCGGCGTTGAGGATGAATTCTTCAGCCGTTGGGCGGGCTATCAGGCATCCGTGAACCGGCAGGATATGACGGGCCAGCACATCACCCAGTATTACGGCCTGATCCTTACCTTTATCACCCAGCTGTCGAATGACCTGATCCTGGCGCTTGGCCTGCTGTTCACCATGTCCGGACAGTTTTCCATTGGTATGCTGTTCGGGTTCCAGACGCTTCTGATGAGCTTTTCCGCGCCTGTCGTCCAGCTTACCTCGGCCCGGGATCTGATCCGGGAGATGCGTACGGACATGGAGCGGATTGAGGATGTCCTGGAGTACCAGACGGATGTTTCCCCCGATTCCCTGAAGCTGAGCGAGGACATCAGCTATTCCAAGCTGAGCGGCAGGGTGGAGATGAGGAATGTGACCTTCGGGTATTCCCCGCTGGCGAGACCGTTGATCGAGAACTTCAGCATGACCATCGAACCGGGCCAGAAGGTTGCCTTTGTCGGCGCTTCAGGCTGCGGGAAGTCTACGCTGGCGAAGCTTCTGACCGGTCTGTACAAGCCCTGGAGCGGAGAGATCCTGTATGACGGGAAAAAGATCAGTGAGATCGACAGAAATGTATTTACGGGGTCGGTTGCGAAGGTTGACCAGGAGGTTACGCTGTTTGAGGATACCATCGCGGCGAATATCAAGATGTGGGACAACTCCATCGAAAACTTTGAGATGATCCTGGCCGCGCGGGACGCAAGCATCCATGCGGATATCATTTCCCGCGACGGCGGTTATAATTATGTGCTGCACGAAAATGGAAAGGACCTGTCCGGAGGGCAGCGGCAGCGCCTGGAGATTGCCAGGGTGCTTGCGCAGGATCCCACGGTCCTGATCATGGACGAAGCAACGAGTGCTCTGGATGCGCGGACGGAAGCGGAAGTCGTGGAATCCGTGCATGAAAGAGGCGTTACCTGTATCGTGGTGGCGCACCGCCTTTCCACCATCCGTGACTGCGATGAGATCATCGTGATGGATCACGGGCGCGTGGTGGAGCGCGGAACGCACAAGGAGCTGTACGCGAAGGGCGGCTTCTACAAGGAGCTGGTATCCAATGAGTGATAAAAAGGAGCAGATTTACCTTGGGTTGGTTTGATGAACAGATCCGGCAGCGGATACAGAATGATGATGATATTCTGTCTGACGCGTATGCCAGAATGGCCAACGCGGTCAGCGGCAATAAAAAAATAGAGATTCAGTTCCAGTCTGACAGGGAGATGGCTTCCAGGGCAGTGGGAGAGATCCTGAAGTACTACCGCGTCCACGCGAGGAAGCTTCCGGAAAATATCGATGAGTCCAGGGAAATTCTTGATTATCTGCTCAGGCCATCCGGGATCCTCCACAGGAGGGTCAGCCTGACGGAGAACTGGTATAAAGACGCAAGCGGCGCGATGCTCGGAAGCCGGAAGGATGGAACCGTGGTTGCGCTGATCCCCGGGAAACTGAAGGGCTATACGATCGTGGATCCGGCAAGGGGAACCCGGGAGGATGTCAACGCAAAGACGGCGCAGGATCTGAACACGGATGCGCTGTGCTTCTACAAGCCGTTTCCATTGAAATCGATCTCGGTGAAGGAGGTCTTCCAGTATGTGATTTCCCTCCTGCGCCCCCGGGATTTCATCTGGATGATCGCCCTGACGGGCATTGTGACCCTGATTCAGACGATCGGGCCGAGAATTACACGGAAGATTTATGATGTTGACTTTCTTGCTTCCGGACAACGGACGGTGCTGATCTGCCTTGTGCTGGTGCTCCTGCTTTCCGAGCTGTCCCACCAGATGTTTGAGCTGGTGAAGACGATCTTCAGCCAGAATATCCAGAGCCAGCTGAACATGCAGGTGGAAAGCGCGTCGATGATGCGGATCCTGACGATGCCGATTTCATTTTTCAGCAGATTCAATTCCGGCGAGCTGACGAGCAGAGTCTCGGCGGTGACGGTGGTATGCTCGATGTTTTCATCGACCTTCTTCTCGATCATCCTGACGGCAGGCTTTTCCGTGGTCTATCTGTTCCAGGTGTTCCGCTACGCGCCGGTGCTGCTGATCCCGTCGATTCTGCTTTCTCTCCTGACGGCAGGCCTGTCCCTGGCGACGGCCCTGTTCCAGATGAGAGTGACAAAGGAGCGGATGGAATATGACAGCAAGGAAACCGGCATGGTGCTGGCGCTCCTGAACGGGATTCCCAAGATCAAGGTGGCAGGCGCGGAAAAGCGTGCCTTTGCAAAATGGGCCCAGAGCTACGCGCCTTCTGCGCAGTTGACCTATAACCCGCCGTTCCTTGTGAAAATGAATGCGCCGCTCTCTCAGATCATCACGTTGGGCGGGACGGTCGTGATGTATTACCTTGCGCTGAAGGGCGGGGTGTCCTCGGCGGATTACATGGCATTCAACACGGCGTACGCACTGGTATCGGGCGCATTTACCGGACTGGTCGGGGCAGCGGCGGCGGTGGCCGGCGTCAGGCCTGCGCTGGAGATGGCAAAGCCATTGTTTGAGACTGCGCCTGAGATCCAGGAAGAGAAGGAAGTGCTGGAGCGGCTGGGCGGCAGCATCGAGGTCAACCATGTTTCCTTCCGTTATGCTGATAATATGCCGTATGTCCTGCAGAATCTTTCCCTGAAGATCAAACGCGGGGAATATGTTGCGATCGTCGGCAGAACCGGATGCGGGAAATCAACGCTGATGCGCCTTCTTCTGGGCTTTGAGAAGCCGGACAAGGGAGGTGTCTATTATGATGGCAGGGACATCCAGATGTTGGACCTGAAATCTCTCAGGAAACGGATCGGCGTGGTGCTGCAAAGCGGCAACCTGTTCCAGGGAAGCATCTATTCGAACATATCCATTTCCAACCCAACCATGACAGAAGAGGATGCATGGAAAGTGGCGGAGATGGTTGGCATGAAGGAGGATCTGGAGCACATGCCCATGGGCATGCACACACTCGTCCAGGAGGGCGGCGGCGGTATCTCCGGCGGGCAGAAGCAGAGGCTGATGATTGCGCGTGCCATTGCCGGCAATCCTTCGGTTCTGATGTTTGATGAGGCGACCAGCGCGCTCGATAACATTACCCAGAAGATTGTTTCAGATTCCCTGGATACGCTCAAATGCACCAGGATCGTGATTGCCCATCGCCTTTCTACAATCCGTAACTGCGACCGGATCCTGATGATGGACGGCGGACGGATCGCGGAGCAGGGAACCTATGAGGAGCTGATTGCGAAGGGCGGCCTGTTCGCGAAGCTGGTGGAGCGGCAGAGAGTGGATGTATAGAGAATGAATCGGACGGGATGGCAGGTGTTGGCGGAGCAGACAGCCGGAATCTGGCAAAGCGAGTTGATGGTACGGGTATCTGGAATCTGACAAAGTGAGTTGCTGGT
>CAMORF010000187.1 GCA_946623485.1 uncultured Clostridia bacterium | reverse complement strand
GCATGCGGGGACGGACACCATATGGATATGGAGATAAGTATCCGGAATCCGTGACAGTGATTCCGGCGGAAACAAGGGAGCAGGAATGAAACCGCACAAACTGGTCATGACGGCATTTGGCCCGTTCGCAAAGGAAACAACCGTGGACTTTGATGCCATGGGGAGCAGCATCTATCTGATCTGCGGGGATACAGGATCCGGGAAGACCACGATCTTTGACGGGATCATGTATGCGTTGTACGGAACTGCCAGCGGCGGCGCACGCAGCGCACTCGGCACAGAAGCATTTCACAGTGACTTTGCCAAATCCGGCGGACACAGGGAGGAAATGCGGGTGGCGCTGACGTTTTCCAATGCGGGCAGGACTTTCACGGCATCCCGCAGGATGTATTGGGGAAAGAAAGGGAATTCACAGCGTCCGGTGAAGGAATCTGTTCTGTCTGAATCCGGAACAATCCTGACCCACGGAAAGGGGCGGGAGGATGTGGATGATGTTACCCTGAAGGTGAAAGAGATCCTGGGGCTTGACGCAGACCAGTTCCGGCGGATCATTATGCTTGCCCAGGGGGAGTTCCAGAGGTTTCTTACCGCAAAGAGTGAGGAGCGTGGGACCATCCTGGGGAAGCTGTATGATAACCGCAGGCATCAGGATCTTCAGCTTCGCCTGAAGGCAGCGGACGCTTTACTGAAAAAGCAGGAGGAGGATCTGGCGCGGGATGCCCGGATGCAGTTGGAGAACTTTGTGATCCCAACACAGGCCGAGCGCAAGGGTGGAACCTTTTCAGAACAGCCCGGTATGGATGCGGTTTTTGCAGAGCAAAGTTTTGAGGGTTCCGAACGGCTTTCCGGTGAGAGTTCCGAACAAGAGCCTGGCCGGCTTTCCGCCAATCAGAGCGTTCTCGATTCATATGACCGCATTGGTGCTCTGTCGGCGGACCGGCCGGATCTTTTGGATGTGATGGAGGAGGTTCTGGCATCCATGCGCATAGAGTGCGAGGAGCTGCGGAAGGCCATACGGGAGCAGGAGCAGCAGGCAAAAAGCCTTGCTGCGCGCAGGGCGAAGGCAGAAATGGAAAATACGCTCCTCAATCAGTTGTCCCGGAACAGGGCAAGGCTTCTTGCTTTGGAAGAAGAACGCGGGCGCATGGAGCTGATCAGGAACCTGGTTACGCGTGCGGAGGCTGCCCAGCGGGTTGTGCCGGCACAGCAGGCGATGCTCCAGGCTTGCTCGGATTGGAAACGGGTATCAGAGCGGATTGATTCTCTGGAGCAGGAGAAAAATGCGCTTGCAAGCCTGGCTGTAAGGCTTGATGGTGAGCAAAGGCGTGTGAATGAGAAAAACGCGCCGCTGTCTGCGGGGCTTTTGGAAAACCGGGCTGCCCTGCTCGGCATGCTTCATTTTTACGAGGATCTGTCTGCGGCGGAAGACACCCTGAGAATCCGGCAGAAGGAATGCCAATGTGCGGAAGAAACCCTTGCCGGGGCAAGGGAGAAGCTTGCGGCAGCGCTGGAGAAACAGCAGGATCTCGCGAAGGAATTGGATGCGCTTGCCGGGGCAGGCGCGGCTGCGGTCTCCATGGCAAAGCGTGAAGCGGATGATCTGGAGGCACGCAGGAAAGCGCTGGAAGAGGTGCAGGCCGGAATCTGTGAGGTGCATGAACTTGCACGGGAGGAGACGCGCCTTACAAGTGCATATGCCAGGGCCAGAGAAAAGGAGCTTCAGGCAGAAACCGTACATTTACACTTGAATGCGGCTCTGATCCGTGGGCAGGCCGGAATTCTTGCCGATGAGCTGCGGGAAAAACTGAAGACGGAGGGGGTGGCCGTATGTCCGGTCTGCGGCACTTTCCATACCGCTGCCGACACTGCATCCTTCGCAGAACATACGCAGGAGATTCCTTCCCAGAAAGAGGTTGACAAGGCTTATCAGGCATGGAATAAAGCAAGGCAGGAATCCGGGAAAGCACAGGAAGCGTATCAGGCCGGGCAAAATGCTCATGTGAGGAAGACGGAGGAGGTTCTGCGCCAGGGCTCGAAGCTGATCGGCGTTATGCCATGGGTGGATGCGGGCTGCGGAAATGAACCGCAGGAAGAAAGTATTCCCGGTGACAGAAGCCGGTTGCAGGAAGAAAATATTCCAGACGGCAGAAGTCAGTTGCAGGAAGAAAGTATTCCCGGCGGTAGAAGTCAGTTGCAGGAAGAAAATGCTTCAATCTGCGCAAGCTGGCAGCAAGGGGAAGCATGTCGAAACGTTGAAAGCCTGGCATTGTTCATCCCGGCTGCCATCCGTGATTGTGAGACACAGCTTTCCGCTGCTTCAAAGAAGTACGAGCAGGCAAGAACCGACCTTGTGAAAAGGGATCGGATCCTTGCAGAGCAGGAGAAAAACAATGCGGAAGTCATTTCCGGCAATAAGGCTTGCGAGGCGGCTGTTTCCAGGCTGAATGCTGCAAGGATGTCGGCGGCGCAGGCACAGACAAGCGTTTCAAACTGGAAAGCGCAGCTTGAGGGGTTCCCGGAACAGAAGGAAGATGCGCTTCTGAAGATCCGGGAACTGACAAAGCAGATCGAAGCGCTGAAAAAGGAAGAAGAGGACGCGGAAGCTGCATTTGCGGAATGCAAAAACAGGCAGTCTGAGAACTTGGGGAGCCTGGCATCTGCAGTCGCGGAAAGAGCAGATCGTCTGATGGCTAAGCAGAAGGCGCAGGTTCAATTCGAGGAATCCCTGCGTGACGAAGGATTTGCGGATGAGGCTGCATACCGCGCTGCATTTTCGCCTGAAAGGAATATATTGCTCTGGGAAGGTTCGAAACAAAATCCGTTGACTGGGGTGGATGGAGATGAAGGGAATCTGCTGACCGGGGTGGATGGCGCTGAAGGGAATCTGCTGACCGGGGTGGATGGAGATGAAGGGAATCTGCTGACCGGAGTGAAGGACTTGAAAGGTTCCACGCTGGCTGACTTGGATAGACAGGATGGAGGCGTGATGACCGCCGGGGAGCTTGGGGTATGGATCCGGCGTCGGAAGGCGGAGCTGGATGGATACGACCGGGAGCGTCGCGATGTGCTTTCTTCAATCCGGCAGATGGAAGCATCCACGGCCGGGATGGAGCTAACAGACATCGGGCTGCTGGACGGTCAGATCAGGGAAATGGAATCCAGGCTGGAGAAACTGCGTGCTCAGGAACGCGGCCTGGATTCCATGATCCGTACGGATCAGAAGATCCAGGAGCGAATCGTAGTGATTCAGCGGAAGAGGGAGCGCCTGCATGTGGCGTATTCCAGGCTGAATCCCCTTGCTGACGCCGCGAACGGGAGCTTCGCTTTCAGCCGTTATGTGCTCAATGGATTTTTTGAGCGGATTGTGGAACACGCCAATGTGCATCTGGATACAATGACCGATGGTGAATATCTGCTTGTGCCAACCAAGGAAGGGGATCGCAGGTCGAGCCTTGGTCTTGGTCTTCGGATCCTGAACACGATCACGAACCTGGAGCGGGAGACAGCATCCTTGTCAGGCGGTCAGATGTTTGAGGCATCCCTTGCCCTTGCGCTGGGGCTTTCGGATGTTGTCCAGATGGAGAGCGCAAGCACCATCCGCATTGACAGCATGTTTATCGATGAAGGATTTGGATCGCTGGACGGGGCGCACCTGGACAAGGCTCTGGAGGTTTTGCAGCATCTGGCCGGCGGGAAACGGCAGATCGGGATCATTTCCCATGTCGCAAGGCTGGATGAATGTCTGCCCCGGAAGCTTCATGTGATTGTCGGGGAGCATGGCAGCACGGTACAGACCGAGGTGGATGTATAAGATTGAGATTTTCTTTGCATGCAGAAATGAGCGTTGCTATACTTACTGTATGAGTGTATTTTGAGCTGTGCTGTCGGATGAGAGACAAGCATGATGTACAAGTTGGGAACTGTTCAATAATAATTGCTCAGGAATAAATGATCGGGAATAATTGCTCAGGATTTCGCAGTTATTAATGAGCAGGTCCTTATTTCGCGGAAAATGTAACTGAATCTGAGTAGGCAGGAGGTGTGAAGTATGGGTTTGTTTGGCGGTTTGTTCAGCAAGAAAACATGTGATATCTGCGGCGGCGAGATCGGGCTTCTCGGAAACCGGAAGCTGGAGGATGGTAATTGCTGCAAGGAGTGCGCTAAGAAGCTTTCTTACTGGTTTGATGAGCGCAGGCACAGCACGGTGGATCAGATCAAAGAGCAGCTCGCTTACCGCGAGAGGAACCTGGAAGAAGTGAAGAACTTCCATGTCACAAGGACGATTTCGTGTGACAGGTGGAGCATCCTTTTGGATGAAAGCTCGAAGAAGTTCATCCTGACACGGGAGGCAAGGAAGATCGCGGAAGAAAATCCGGATGTGATTGCATTTTCCGATATCACAGGATGCAGGATGGATGTAGATGAAGACCGGGATGAGATTAAACGTGAGGTGAAGGACGGAGACCAGACCAGGAGGGTTTCTTACAATCCGCCCCGTTATGAATACAGTTATGATTTTCATTACCATATTCATGTGAACAATCCGTATTTTGATGAAATGAAGTTTGACCTGAACCGGAGCAGCGTACATATTACGCCGTCAACCGGGATTGCCGGGCTGTTTGGCGGCTCGAATGTGACCTATGATCCGCATGCGAATCCGGAGTACGCCAAGTATGAAAAGCTTGGGGAAGAGATCACGAAAGTGCTCACCGAAGCGCAGCAGATTGTCCGGGAAGAGGCAGCTATGGCTGCAGCCGGGCCCAGGATTGCCACCTGCCCGTTCTGCGGCGCGCAGACAGAGGTTGACGCAGGCGGAAAGTGCCAGTACTGCGGCGGATATGTCGGGGATGCAGTGTAACCATGTGCCTGATAATGGAACCGTATTGCTGTGTGGTTGATGATTGAACCGTATTGCTGTGTGGTTGATGATTGAGCCGTATTGCTGTGTGCATGATGTTTGAGCTGCATTGCTGTGTGCTTGATGCTTGAACTGTATTCATGCATTCTTGCTATGAGTTAAGCCGCTTTCGCACTGGCACAGGATCGCTTGCAGGCTGTCTTATGCCGGTGCAGGAGCAGCTTGCAGTTATCTGGTGC
>CAMORF010000186.1 GCA_946623485.1 uncultured Clostridia bacterium | reverse complement strand
CCCGGCAGCATGTAAATACAGGGTTGGATCAGGTTGCCTGGACCAGGTCCGGGTTAGGTAAGCCGGTTCGGATCAGGCAAGCAGGTCCTGGTCAGGTAAGCAGATCCGGATCAGGCAAGCAGGTCCGGATCAGGTAAGCCGGTTCGTGTCGGGCAGACAGGTTCGGATCAGGCAGAATTGGATCAGACAGGTTTCAGATCAGGCAGGTGCAGATCAAGTAAGGAGGACATTATCATGAACGATGGATATGAAGAGATTCTTGTAAAGCGGGGGAAAACGCCGAAAGACACGATGCTGAAGGGGCTGACCTTTGGCGTGATTGCGGTGTTGATTGCTGCAGGAATCCTGTTTTTCAACCCTCTGTTCCTGATTCTTGGCATGGGTCTGGGACTTCTTGCCTATTATTTTATCCTGCCGAATTTTGACCTGGAATATGAATACCTGTATGTAAGCGGTGATATCGACATCGACAAGATCATGGCAAAACGGAAGCGGAAAAAGGTCGCCTCCTATCTGAAGGACAATCTGGAGATCATGGCCCCGACGGGAAGCGCGCATCTTGCTCCTTATGTCAAGGATGCGAAAATCAAAGATTATACCAGTGCAGATCCTGAGAAAAAGACCTGGACACTTGTCTACGGGGCAGAGAAAACGACTGATGTGGTATGCCTTGAACTGACGGATGAGATCGCGAAGGATATGCGGAGATTTGCTCCGAGGAAGGTGTTCTTTGACTAAGGATCGACAGCTAAGGAGCTGCGAAGGATCCTATGTGGGATCATTGCGCGTGAGCGCTTTGTATGATATTATTTGCGAAACCTGGTGTTTATGGATTAGGAAGGAGAGTGCCGCCCTATGGGAAAGATCGTAAGCGAAGGGATTACTTTTGATGATGTATTGCTTATACCCGGATACTCGGAGGTGGTTCCGAATCAGATCGATCTGACAACACATCTTACCAAATCGATCAAGCTGAATATTCCGGTTATGAGTGCAGGCATGGACACGGTAACTGAACACCGGATGGCAATCGCGATGGCGCGCCAGGGCGGAATCGGTATCATACACAAGAACATGACCATTGCCATGCAGGCAGAAGAAGTGGACAAGGTCAAAAGGTCTGAATTTGGCGTCATCACTGATCCATTTTCCCTGGGACCGGATAATACGCTTCAGGAGGCGGAAGACCTGATGCATAAGTACCGCATCAGCGGTGTTCCGATTGTTGACCGTTCCGGGAAGCTGGTTGGCATCATTACAAACAGGGATCTGAAGTTCCAGGAGGACCTGAGCAGGAAGATCGCGCAGGACATGACCTCGGAGCATCTTGTGACTGCGCCGGAGGGGATCACGCTTGAGGAAGCGAAGAAGATCCTGGGCAATGCGAGGAAGGAAAAGCTTCCGCTTGTGGATGCGTCCGGGCATCTGAAGGGACTGATCACAATCAAGGATATCGAGAAAAATATCAAGTATCCGAACTCGGCGAAGGATTCCCAGGGCCGGCTGCTTGTCGGCGCCGGCGTTGGCGTGACGATGGATGTGCTTGACCGCGTCTCAGAGCTTGTGAAGGCCCATGTGGATGTCGTGGTGGTGGACAGCGCGCATGGCCATTCGGCCAACGTGCTCCGCGTGGTCCGCATGATTAAAGAACGCTTCCCGGATCTTCAGGTGATTGCCGGGAATGTCGCTACGGCGGAAGGAACGGAGGCATTGATCCGTGCAGGGGCGGACTGCGTCAAGGTCGGAATCGGCCCGGGATCCATCTGCACCACCCGTGTGGTTGCCGGAATCGGCGTGCCTCAGATCACGGCAGTCATGAATGCGTATGAGGCAGCAGACCGGCACGGCATTCCGATCATCGCGGATGGCGGAATCAAGTTCTCCGGGGACATTACCAAAGCGATCGCGGCAGGCGCCAATGTCTGCATGATGGGATCTTTGTTTGCCGGGTGTGATGAAGCGCCTGGAGACTTTGAACTGTACCAGGGAAGAAAATATAAGGTTTACCGTGGGATGGGGTCGATCGCTGCCATGGAAAATGGATCGAAGGATCGTTATTTCCAGACGAATGCGAAGAAACTGGTTCCGGAAGGCGTAGAAGGACGTGTCGCATACAAGGGATCTGTCGAGGATTCGATTTTCCAGTTGATGGGCGGCCTTCGTTCCGGCATGGGATACTGCGGAGCGCCAGACATCGAGACGCTGAAGAAGAATGGCAGGTTTACGAAGATCACCAGCGCTGCGCTGCGTGAAAGCCATCCGCATGACATTCATATCACGAAGGAAGCACCGAACTATACGGTGGAGGATGATATCTGAGCAGCCTGAACGGATCGGGGATTATTATCAGAAACAGAGGATATGGACATCAATCAGGAAAATGGAAAGCAGGATCGGGAGAGCCATGCGCAAACAGTCCGGGACCAGGAAAAACGGAACCGGGAAAGCCGGAACCGGAATGGGCAGGGGCGGGAAAACCGTGTACGGCCGGATTCCGCCCGGGCGGCAAGGCGGATGACTCCTTATGAGCAGTACCTGCAGCACAGAAGAAAAAAACGTACCGGACGGATCATTTTCTGGGTGATCATCATTGAAGCGGTCTGTCTGCTGATCGGGGCAGTAGTCCTGTTCTTTCCGAAAGAGGATCCGGAGATTGAAGAGCTGATCACGAAAAAGGTTCAGTTCGAATATCAGACAGAGACAGACCGTGTTATCACTTATGGAGTGGCGGTTCCGAGACCGAACATCGATGTGCAGCTGCTTTCCATCAATGACTGGTCAAGGCCCGGAATCAAGGTGGATAAGATCCGGAAGATCGTGGTTCACTATCTTGGGAACCCGGAGACGAGCGCGCAGGAGAACAGGGATTATTTTGAGAGCCTGAAGTATCTGCAGGATACTTACATGAGCGCTAATTATGTAGTCGGAACAGAGGGAGAGATTATCCAGTGTGTTCCGGATGGTGAAGTTGCATGGGCATCCAATAAGGCGAATTATTACTCGATCTCCATTGAAAACTGCCATCATGATGAGAGCGGCCGGTTTACGGATGCGACCTATTGGTCGGATGTCCATCTGGTTGCATATCTGACCGAGAAGTATGATCTTGAACGGGATGATATTATCAGGCATTATGACGTGACCGGAAAAGACTGTCCGAAATGGTATGTGGAACATCCAGGGGACTGGGAGCAGTTCAAGGATGATGTGATGACATATCGTGAGGAATGCAGGGCGCAGCAGATGAAGATGCTCGATGAGCTTCTGCAGGCGGATGTGGAAGATGAGACGGAGCAGGATGTCCTCCGGGAATATCTGGACAGCCTGAAGCCGCAGACAGAGGTGCAGATGGAGACTTCGAACCAGGATCTTTGGGAGGATCTGAAGAGACGGGCGGAGAAGTTCGGTGATCACTAAAGAAGAAAAGGACAAACAGGGATAATTTATGGCACGACTGGAACAACTGCTGGAGCAGGTCAGGAAAGGGCATGACATCCGTCAGAACCTGATTGAGATCCGCCAGAACATTTCCGATGAATCACTGCGCAGACGGTTTATGTATCAGCTTGGGGGTGATTTTACCCTGCTGATCAGTCTTTTGGAAGACGAAGACCCGAAAGTGCGTAAAAATGCTGCGCTGATCCTTGGGATGACGGAGGATGAGGACGTCCTGCCTGCGCTCTTTGAAGCCTGGGAGAAAGAAGAGACCCTATTTGTGCGCCAGGATTACCTGAAGGCGATTTCCAATCTGAACTATGAGGAATATCTTCCGCGGATCAAAGCAAGAATCCAGAAGCTTTCTGCAGAGATGGAAATGCAGGCGGAAACCGATGTGGCAGAAAAGCCGCTTTCCGGGGCAGAGGATGCCCCAAGGCTTGAAGGAAAAGCGGAAACAGCGAGCGCAGAATCAGCGCCGGAAAAACCGGAGAATCCGGTATGGGATAACAGCGGGCATCTGCTGGGAGAGCTGGCAGCGTTACGCAAGATGGCGGAACGCTATGGAAGGCATCAGCGGCATTGCTTTGTGAAAATGTGCCCTGCTCCGGAGCTGATCCTTCGTACGAATCTGCTTCATACGGACGTAACCGCAAGGCAGATTACCAGGGGTACTGCGCATGTCATGCGTGGAAGTGTACATGTAAAAGGCGGAGACCTGAACGAGATCCTGAAGATCCGTACATGGCTGGAATGTCTGTTTCCAATTCCCGGCGCGCGTCCCATTCAGGGCGATGAAAGGATGATTGCTTCCAGGCTTCGTGATCTGAAGATCAGCAATTATCTCAACTACCTTCACGAGGAATCCGGACAGCCGTTCCGATATCGGATTGAGCTGAAGAGCACGTCGGTCCCAAAAGAGAAAAAAGGCGATTACATCCGGAGGATTGCATCACGGCTGGATCTTCTCGAAAAGGGAAAGCTCATCAACAGTGAATCGGACTATGAGGTGGAGCTGCGCCTGATTGAACGGAAAGATGGCGGTTGGATGCCGATGCTCAAGCTGTACACATTACCGGACAATCGATTTGCATATCGGAAGGAGACAACTGCCCAAAGCACTGCGGCACCGCTTGCGGCCCTGGCGGCAGAACTGGCCAGACCGTATCTGAAAGAAGGTGCACAGATTCTCGATCCATTCTGCGGAGTCGGAACCCTTCTCACAGAGAGATGCCTGGCCGTGCCCGCAGACCCTGTCTACGGGATTGACCATTATGCGGAAGCAGTAGAGAAAGCCAGGACGAACGCTGCACTTTTCCGGGAAATGCGAAGCGGCATGCCGGAAGGTGGTAAAGGGGGGATGAGAGAGCCTGGACAGGCTCAATATGCGCCCGTCCATTACATTAACAGAGATTTCTTTGATTTTACGCATGAATATCTGTTTGACGAGATCATAACCTATCTTCCGGACGTCCAGGCAGAGGAGCAGGAAGCCTTTGCGGAGCGTTTCCTGGCCAAGGCATCAGGGCTTCTGAAGGATAATGCGGTGCTGATTGTGCTGACCAATGCCCCGAGCCCCGTAAAGAAAGCAGCGGCTGATAGATGCGAGATTCTTGAAGAGTTCCTGCTGAATGAACGCATCGGATGCACAGAATTAATCATGAAACGAT
>CAMORF010000185.1 GCA_946623485.1 uncultured Clostridia bacterium | reverse complement strand
CGGCGAGGCTTTCCAACGCAGCAGATGAGCGTTTGGATAAGTCAGATGTACAAGTTATTCTGTAACAGATCCTAAGCCATGTGATTTTCTTGGTGGGCTGTGCGATCGGATGAAGAGACAGAATGGGAGAGCGTAGCATGGGAAGGAAGCGGATTATCTGCGCGGGGCATGTGTGCATTGACATCACGCCTGCGCTGCCGGATTTCGGAGGCGGCAGGATTGAGGAGATCCTGATGCCGGGGAAACTGATCCAGGCAGGACAGGCATCCGTGTCTGTCGGAGGATGCGTGTCGAATACCGGCCTCGGGCTGAAGGTGCTGGGCGCGGACGTATCGCTGATGGGAAAGATCGGCAAGGATGATTTCGGTGCCCTGGTGCGGAAGGAGTTTGCGGGATATGGTGCCGGAGACAGCCTGATCTGCCGGGAGCAGGATGCCACCAGCTATACGATTGTGATTGCGCTTCCCGGAATTGACCGGATCTTTCTGCACCATCCCGGTGCCAATGATACCTTCTGCGAGCAGGACATCCCCTGGGAACAGGTGAAGGGGGCGGCGCTGTTTCATTTCGGGTATCCGCCCATCATGCGGAGGATGTATGAAAAGAATGGCGATGAGCTTGTCCGGATCCTGTCGCATGCACGGCAGGAAGGCTGTGCGGTAAGCCTGGATCTTGCTGCGGTTGACCCGAACTCTGAGGCGGGAGCGCAGGACTGGAAAAGGATCCTCACCAGAGTGCTGCCTTTGGTTGACTTCTTCTGTCCCAGCATCGAGGAATTGTGCTGGATGCTCGACAGGGATCGCCTCGTATCGTGGGAGGCGCGGGCCAATAGCGGGGACGTGACCGCTGTCCTGGAGACAGACCGGGACATCCGTCCTCTTGCAGATGAGTGCATGGCGCTCGGGTGCAAGGTGCTTTTGCTGAAATGCGGCGCTGCCGGGATGTACCTGAAAACGGCAGGGAAGGAAACGCTGGAGAAGATCGCCCCGGCAGTGGCTTTGGATGCCGGCCTGTGGGCTGACCAGGATTTCTTTGAAGAAAGCTATGTGCCCCGGCAGGTTCTGTCCGGAACCGGCGCGGGAGACACCAGCATCGCGGCATTTCTGAAGGCCGTGACGGACGGGTATGATCCGCGGATGACGATGCACCTTGCGGCAGCAACCGGGGCTTCCTGTGTCGAAGCATATGATGCGCGCAGCGGGCTGCGTTCCTTTGAGGAACTGAAAGCCAAGATTGCTTCCGGCTGGAAGAAGAATCATTTGAAATATGAAAAAGAATTGAAACATGAAAAAGGGAGGTATTTATGAAGAATAAGAGGCTTGTTGCGGTGGCTTCCGCAATTACTGCGACGATGGTTTTGCAGCCGTCTATTGCGCCGATGGCTGCAGCAGCCGGGGAAGGAACGCTCCGGACCGCTGTCCTGTATGACATGGCGACGATGGATGTCGCAAAGACAACGGACAATTACATGGTTCCATTGAATGTGTTTGACCGGCTCTTTGAGACCAGGATTGTTGACGGAACCGCGCAGACGGTCGGGAGCCTGTGTACGGATTACAAGGTAAGCGAGGATGGCCTGACGTATGATTTTACGCTGCGGGAGGGTGTTGTATTTTCCAATGGCAGCAGCCTTACGGCATCGGATGTGCAGTATACCTTTGAACGCCTCCTGAAGGCGGGCCAGGAGAACATGGATATCCCGGAAGAGGTCGCAGGCGCTGAGCAGGTTGAGAAGGGAGAGGCAGACGCGCTCGAAGGCTTCAAGGTGACGGACGATACCCATTTTTCCATTACGCTGAACCAGCCGAACGCGGGATTTGTTGCGGAACTTTCAGCGCCTGCCGTATCGATCGTGGATGCGGAAACCATGGAAAGCGTCAAGGGATTCGGAACAGTCCCGGCGGATACCATCGGAAGCGGTCCCTATGTCGTGACTGAGTGGGAAGCGAATGACCACTATACACTGGAATACAATCCCAACTACTGGGGGGAGGAACCATCCGCGAAAAAAGTGATTGTAAATGTCATAGCGGATGCCAATACGCAGGATCTGATGTTCCAGAGTGGTGAGCTGGATCTGATCGATCTGCAGTCTCTGGATAACGCGATCGTGGAGTCCAGCTATAAGACGATATACGCGGATCAGGTCGTGAGTACGCCGAAGGTTGGCATGACCTATCTGACATTCAATGAGGATCAGGAGTATCTGAAGGATGCCAATGTCCGTAAGGCGATCTGCATGGCGATTGATCAAGATGCGCTGATCGCCGGAATCTACAATGGGAACGCGAATCCGGAGCATGGGATCATCCCGACCGGCATCTGGGCGCACAATGACCAGCTGGAGGGGTATTCTTACGATCCGGACGGTGCAAAGGCGCTTCTGGAGCAGGCAGGATACAAGCCGGGTGAGGTAACCTTTGAGATTGCTCAGGACAGTGCGTCAGACGGCAATATCAAGCTGGTCTGCCAGGCGATCAGTGAGCAGCTGAAGGCTGTCGGGATCACAGCGAAGATCAAGAGCTATGACCATGCGGCGTGGCTGGATCTGCGCAACAGCTCAAAGATGGATTCCTTCGTGGCAACCTGGGGCATGGATTACAACGACCCTGCCAACATCATGTTTACTTTCTTTGGAAATGAGAAGAATACGAAGCAGAGAAGCCTGAATTACCCGGATACCGCGACGATGGAGCGTGTGTCGGCTGCCAGGGCGATCATCGATGATACAACCCGCGAGCAGGAGTATCAGGCAATCGAGAAGAAGCTGATTGAGGGGGATGCCGTATGGTGCTCTCTGTTTGAGGGACTTCATCTGTACTGCATCGGAGAGCGTGTGGAGCATTTCACCCCGCACTGGGCCGGTTTCTCAGACTTTTATGCGGCAGACGTCGTTTTGAAGTAAGGAAGAAAGGCGCTTCCACGCAGCATCTGCGGCGGAAGCGCTTTTTTGGTTGTATAATAGGGGAGTTGTGAATCTATGCTGCGCAATGTATTGCAGCGGCTTCTTCAGTCAATCCTTGTGCTGCTGGGGGCTGCGCTTCTGATCTTTGTCATGCTGAGGGTGATCCCGGGCAATCCCGCTGCTGTCCTGATGGGCGAGCATGCGGATCAGGCTGTCATTGAACGGATGACGGCAGAGCTCGGTCTGGACCAGCCTGTCCATATTCAGTTTTTCCGCTATCTGTCAGGTGCGCTGCGCGGGGATTTCGGAACCAGCTATTCCCTGGGAAAACCAGTGTCAAGCCTTATGGCAGGAGCATTTTCCAATACCCTGATCCTGGCGCTGATGGCGTCGGCCTTTGCATGGCTCCTCGGAATTGTCAGCGGCATCATTGCCGCCGTCAGGAAAAACTCGATTCTGGACCATCTGTTTATGGGCGCATCCCTCCTGGGCGTTTCCATGCCGGTGTTCATGGCAGCCATGGTGCTGCAATTTCTGTTTGCCTACAAGCTGAAGATCTTTCCGATCGCAGGCGTTACAAGCTGGACAGGCTTTATCCTGCCGGCGGTGGCGCTTGGCTGGAACAGCGCGGGGAGCGTTGCCAGGCTGGTCCGGTCTACGCTGCTTGAGATCCTTGCGGAGGATTACATAGATACTGCCAGGGCAAAGGGGCGCAGGCAGTTTGGCGTCCTGATCGTGCATGCGATGAGAAATGCGATGCTGCCTGTCATCACCATGATGGCGATCCAGCTTTCCGGCATGCTTTCCGGCGCTGTGATCACGGAGACGATCTTTTCCATCAACGGGATCGGGCGCCTGGCGGTCCAGGCGATTTCCGGGCGTGACATTCCGCTGCTGCAGGGAACTGTCCTGTTTTCCGCGGCAATCGTCATTATCGGTAATTTTGCAGCAGATTCTCTCTACCGTGTATTGGATCCCCGGATCCGGAAGGAGGCTTGAGCCATGAAGCTGCCAAACCGTTCCCGGGATATCGCGGAACAATATGAACAGAAGTTAGAACAAAATGAGTTTTTGAAGAGTCAGATCGGTGAGGAGGAGACCTTCCTGACCATGATGCGGCGCATGGCGCGGGAGAACAAGGTTGCGGTGGTTTCCGCGCTTGTGATTCTTCTGCTGATTCTTGCCGCCGTATTTGCGCCTGTCCTGACACGGTACAGCTTCAGTGACATGGATCTGATGCACCGTCTTGCGCCGCCAGGCGCGGAGCATCTGTTTGGGACGGATGAGGCGGGAAGGGATATCCTGACCAGGCTTCTGTATGGGGCAAGGGTTTCGCTTCTGACCGGCGTGGTTCCGACCATCATGAGCATGCTGCTCGGGGCACTGCTTGGGGTTGCGGCAGGGTACTGCGGCGGCTGGCTGGATGACCTCATCATGCGGATTGCCGACATCACACTTGCATTTCCCTCGATGCTGCTGGCGATGGTGATGATGTACATGTTAGGGGACGGGCTGATCAATGTGTTCCTTACGCTGGCACTGGTGAACTGGGCAAGCGTCGCGCGCATCGTGCGGGCCCAGACGCTGCAGCTGAAGAAGACGGAGTATGTGGAGGCGGCCCGCGTGATTGGTGTTTCCCGCGGGAAGATCATTTTCCGGCATCTGCTTCCGAACTGCCTGCCTACGATGATTGTCCTGTTTACGCTGAACGTGCCTTCCGCGATTCTTACGGAGAGCAGCTTAAGCTTCCTGGGACTCGGGATCCAGCCGCCGGCAGCTTCCTGGGGCCTGATGGTCAATTCCGGGCGCCAGTACCTGTACCTTGCGCCATGGGTAAGCCTCGTGCCAAGCGCGGCAATCATGATTAGCGTGCTTGCCTTTAACTTTCTCGGAGACGGCCTTCGGGACGTGATGGATCCTTACCAGAAGCGGTGAAGGATCATTAGGAGGGAGCGGGATCAGGCGTGAAAAGGAGCATAAGAGCAAAAGAAAGATCAAAATAAGGCAAGATCAGGCATCAGAAGTGACGATAGAAATGATGATAGCATCAGAAGTGATGATAGCATCAGAAGTGATGATAGAATCAGAAGCGGTGATAGAATCAGAAGCGGTGATAGAATCAGAAGCGGTGATAGAATCAGAAGTGAAGATAGAATCAGCGTAGATGAAGGGAAGGATATGGCTCGGAAAACGCTTGAAGTCCGGCATCTGAATACTATTTTTT
>CAMORF010000184.1 GCA_946623485.1 uncultured Clostridia bacterium | reverse complement strand
GCTCAGGATTCTCTAACTGTACCTGTTGCGGCAGCTCAGGATTCTCTAACTGTACCTGTTGCGGCAGCTCAGGATTCTCTAACTGTACATTTTGCCCATCTCCCGCGATGTCCGGATCATCTATGATCGCGGCAGATACTACAGATTCATCGTATCCGCTTTCTGACGCCTCACAGTGTATATCCGCCGGAACAAACAGTAACAGCAGTAACAGCGGCAGCAACAACAGCGAATACAGCCGCAATAACCCCCTCTTTACCGACTGCATATTCATATTTCAAATATCCCTTTTATGTCATGATTCATATTCACAGATGTACCCAGAAACTTCCCTTATGATTCATATTCACAGATGTACCCGATCTTTCCTTTGAAATAATCCAATCCCGAATTCAAAACATCGTCACGCTGGTCATTCCAGGACCAGGCGTTTTCAACCTTCCACAGCATCAGATAAAATTCAGGGGTTCCATCCATGTCATTTCTGGAAGGCTCGCCGGGATACCAGGCAGTATAATTGAACGGCTCACCGGTAATCCAATGCCCAAACGCAGCTCCGTTCCGTATCGATGTGTATCCTCCGATCCAGCAGTATTTGATACCGGCACCTTCACACATCGATACAAGCTGATCCATCTCCGCCTGGGAGGAAATGGTTGCCAGGTGGCCCCCTCTTGCAATGCAGGCATTATTGGCCTGTGTCCAGCTGATATCGTCACGAATGATTTCATATCTGGCCGCATGCGCAGACTGACGGATCGATGGAGTTGCCTGAAAAGTCAGCCCATGGATTTCTCCATGATAGTTCTCATCCCCCAAAGAACAGTATACGCTCCGCTGCGCATATGGATCCGCGTTCGGATCCGACTCATATTCAATGCAGTACATATCCTTCTGGGTGGAATAGATCTCATTCAGGATCTCTCCAACACTGTAGATATTATCCACATCCCAGTAATATCCTCCAGTCTGCTCGCAGATATACCTGAGACTATTACTGTCAGCCCCGTATGTCCCGATCAGATAAACCGGGACTTCACGCTGTAAAGCCAGATTGATGACTTCCTGTACAGTATACACACTGGCATTATCCGCTCCATCGGTGAACCCGATCACACACCTGGCGCCTGCCTGGCTGCCGGCATTCATGATTCCTGTAACCAATGCATCATATAGAGCTGTCTCACCATCCGCAACCATATTGTATATGCCGTTCCGCAGAAGGTTCGCATCCCTTGTATAAGTGCACATATACATCACATAAGAATCAAAAGACAGAATCTCAACCTTGTCTCCGCTCGCGTAATCCAGGCTCGATACAAAATCACTCATGATCGTCTGCATCTGGGGAAGATCATAATCCATGCTGCCGGACTTATCTGCGACGATATCAATGCTCAGTCCCTGGTTGCCCTCAAGACGCTGGATCTGCCTGACCTTCCTTTCAATCTCTGCGCCACCGGAGATGCTTTCTATGACATTCCCCGTCATGGAATAGAGCACCAAAGGCGTGTTATATTCATCCGTATATTCAAAATATAGTTTTACGACAGGATACTCGGATACATCACTGGAAGCAAAACTCATATAAGCATTATTTCCTGCAGCATTATTCCCTGCTGCATTATTCCCTGCAGCATTATTCCCTGTGCTGCTTTGTGCCGCCGGCGCATTCTGCTGACTTGTTGAACCGCCTCTTTTTACCGTGCCGTCCCTGGCCGCCCCGCAGTTATGGCAGAAATTCCCTGTCACAGCAGTCCCGCACTGAGGGCATATCCACTCCTGTTCAGAAACGTCCGGAGCCGGTTTCGCACTGCCGCATATTCTGCAGAAGTTGCCGGTTCCAACTGTGCCGCACACGGTACATGTCCATTCTTCCGCTTCAGCATAAGTCACTGATGCGCACAGTATGACAGATATCATTAAAACAAGGACAAAAAACAGATGCGTTCTCTTCACTTCTCCGCCTCCCTTCAACATGTTCAAGCAAATTATACCAAATTTTTCCGAAAAATCCACCTGCTTTTCGTGATTTTTCTCAGCAAATAAACCGACCCGAACAAATTAACAAAACAGACTGCCCAAACGAACTGGAACAAATGCAACAAACATCCGGCACGGCTGCCAAAACGAGAGGCTGAAGGGGAATCCGGCAGACAGATAATTCTCCCGCATTCTCCCACTTCTCCTTTTTTCACAAGAATGTGGTATAGTTATGACGTGACAAGGATTTCTGACGCAGATTTCACATTTTCCCAGAAAGGATTCAAATTATGGCACAAAACCCAGTTGTTACGATTACCATGGAAAACGGAGGCACGATCAAGGCGGAGCTCTATCCGGAGATCGCGCCGAATACCGTCAATAATTTTCTCTCTCTGGTTCAGAAGGGATTCTATGACGGCCTGATCTTCCACAGGGTCATCTCCGGCTTCATGATCCAGGGCGGAGATCCCCAGGGCACCGGAATGGGCGGCCCCGGTTATTCCATCAAAGGGGAATTCCGCCGCAACGGCTTCAAGCAGAATACGCTCCGCCACACGGCCGGCGTCCTCTCTATGGCACGCGCGCAGAACCCGAACTCTGCCGGCTCCCAGTTCTTCATCATGCACAATGATGCTTCCTACCTCGACGGTGAATATGCCGCTTTCGGAAAAGTCATTGAAGGGATGGACGTGGTAGATGCGATCGCGTCGGTTGAGACCGATTACAGCGACCGCCCCATGGATGACCAGAGAATTGCCCACATGAAAGCAGACACCTTCGGGGTTGAATATCCGGAGCCCGAAAGGGTCTGAAATAAAATGAAATAAAAAAAGATCTGAGTGGCAGCTTCTTTCAAAAAGCCCACTCAGATCTTTCGTTCTCTACCACACCAATCATGGTGCCGGAAATGACTGTGAGTCAAGCACCCACAGCCCGCCGCTTTTTTGCGTAAACCCAAGCCTCATTGCCAGACGCCGGGATTCTTTGTTCCGGCCAGCAATCTGCACATACACCTCATCCAGCTCCAGGCGCCGGAAGGCAAAGTCCAGAATCGCGTAGCATGCCTCATAAGCATAACCCTTTCTGCGATGCTGCCGGTCTATCAGATAGCCCAGTTCAATTCTGCCCAGGGGAGTGTCCTCATTGCCGATCGGCTGCAGGCCGCACCACCCGATGACATCTCCCGTCTCCTTCCGCACGACACTCCACAGCCCAAAGCCAAAGACCGGATATACTGTATGGATGTACGCAAGGTACTTCTCCAGCTCCTCATCCTCGTCAAGGCTCACATCGCACAGAAGGCTCTGGCCTGAAGGGATCTCTGCCGCAGCGTCAAACCGTTCCAATAAGGCATTTGCCCCGCCATCCTGTTGCTCAGACGAAGCAGCTTCCGCAGCCTCTTGCCTCCCTGCTTCCTGCTCGGACAGCAGCATAGCATAAATCCGGGAGAAGTCCCTTCCAGAACTCTCCCGGATCACAAGTCTGTCCGTCTCGATTCGAATCAAACCAGCTCCAGCACGACTTCCATCGCACCGTCACCACGCCTCTGCCCGATCTTGATGATACGGGTGTAACCACCGTTACGGGTCGCATACTTCGGAGCCAGCTCATCAAAAAGCTTCGCAGGCATATCAACCTTCTTGGTATTCCTCTTGCGGCCCGCAGGTTCCGTCGGAATCTCGGTGATCGGATACAGAACCTTCAGCATCTGGCGTCTTGCATGCAGCCTGCTGGGACTGTCCTTCTTGATCTCCTTCTCGACCTCATCATAGACAGTTCTCTTCTTGCCGTCCACGGTCTCCTTGATTCTCTTGCCGTCCTTATCCTTGCGCGGAACCTTTGCCATGACCTTGACAACCTCATAGTTGTCCTTTTCCTTCACCGCGAGCGCAATCAGGCCTTCAGCGATCTTCTTCGTCTCTTTCGCCTTCGCCTCAGTCGTGATGATCCTGCCATGATAAAGCAGCTGTGTGACCTGGTTTCTCAGCAGAGCCTTTCTCTGTGAAGAAGTTCTGCTTAACTTTCTGTAACCTGACATTTCGGTTCCCTCCATTCGTGCAGCACGGACGCGCATTCTTCGGTCTTACCGCCCGTGTGCGTACTAAATTAACTCAGCTGATCCCGGGGAATGCATCGCATTCTGATCCCGGGGCTGAAGATATTCCATCCAATCTCACGCTCCCAAAAGCATCTTACCGATGCCGCAAGGAAACGCTCCTGCGAGATACCCGTTATTTACGCTTCCTCGCCTGTACGAAGCCCGAGCCCAAGCTCCTGCAGCTTCGCCAGCACTTCCTCGAGAGACTTTCTTCCGAGGTTGCGCACCTTCATCATATCGTCCGGCGTCTTGTTGCAAAGCTCACCCACCGTATTGATACCTGCCCGCTTCAGGCAGTTATAAGATCTGACTGAAAGCTCAAGCTCATCGATGGTCATATCAAGCAAGCCACCCTCCGGAACATCTTCCGGCGGAGTCAGCACCGGCTGCAGCGGCTTGTCAGACAGGTCAATAAACAACCTCAGATGGTCGCTTAGAACTTTGGCCGCCATGCTGACTGCCATATCCGGAGTCAGTGTTCCATTCGTCCAGACATCCAGCGTCAGCTTGTCATAGTCTGTATCCTGGCCGACACGGGTATTCTCAACCGTCATGTTGACGCGCTCCACCGGCGTATAGATTGCATCAACCGCAATCACACCGATCGGCATGTCATCTCTCTTGCCCTTATCCGCGCTCACATAACCACGTCCGTTCGTGATGGTCAGCTCCATGCTCAGCTTGCAGTCCGCACCGCCGTTGAGCGTCGCAATCACCTGATCCTGGTTAATGATCTCAATATCGGAATCCACTTCAATGTCAGCGCCGGTAACCGTACCTTCGCTGCTGAACTCAATGTACGCCGTCTTCGGCTCATCAGAGCTGGAGGAATTCCTGATGGCAAGGTTCTTGATGTTCAAAATGATCTCCGTGACATCTTCCTTGACGCCCGGGATACAGCTGAACTCATGCAATACGCCATCGATCTTCACCTGGCTGACCGCTGTTCCCGGAAGGGAAGACAGCATAACCCTGCGCAGGGAGTTCCCCAGAGTCGTGCCATAGCCTCTCTCAAGCGGCTCGATCACGAATCTGCCATGCTTTTTATCCTCAGACACCTCAGAAACGGTAATATTGG